>CAZBUX010000018.1:0-12998 GCA_964495185.1 uncultured Rickettsiales bacterium
TACCCGCTTTCAACATGCGCGAGCTCATCGAAGCTGGCGTTCACTTCGGACATAAAACCAAACGCTGGAATCCCCGCATGGCCCCGTATATCTACGGCGTGCGCCACGATATCCACATCATCGATCTCGGCAAGACCGTGCCGCTGCTCCAGACCGCGCTTTCCGCGGTGCGCGACACCATCGCCCGCAACGGCCGCATCCTCTTCGTCGGCACCAAGCGCCAGGCATCCGATCCGATCGCAGAAGCCGCAAAACGCTGCGGCCAGTACTACATCAACCAGCGCTGGCTGGGGGGACTCCTCACCAACTGGCAGACCATCCAGGTCTCGATCAAAGCCCTGCGCAAGCTCGATGAACAGCTCTCGCAGCCCAATATCGGCTTCACCAAAAAAGAATTGCTCTCCATGACGCGCCAGCGCGAAAAACTCGAAGCTTCGCTCGGCGGCATCAAGGAAATGGGCGGCCGTCCCGACCTGATCTTCATCATCGACACCAATAAAGAAGACCTCGCGGTGAAGGAAGCCCAGAAGCTCGGCATCCCCATCGTCGCAGTCATCGACAGCAACTGCGTCATCGACGGCATCACCTACCCGATCCCGGGTAACGACGATTCGTCGCGCGCCATCAAGCTGTATTGCCGCCTCGTTTCCGACGCCGTGCTCGACGGCATCCAGCAGAGCGTGCGCCATACGAAGGAAGATATCGGCGAACGCGCCGAACTCCCGACGGACATGCTCTCCGCCGAAGCCACCGAAAAAGCTGCCGGCGAAAGCAAAGACGATAACGCGCGCGGCAGCAAAGGCCGCCCCGCCCGCGGCAAACCCGCAGCCGCTAAAAAGCCGCCCACCGTCACCGTGAAAAAGACGCCGGGTAAAGCTGCCGGTAAAAAAGACGAATAGTTCACAGCGGCCAGCGACCGGCGGCTAGTATCTTACTAGCCGCCGGTTGCCGCCAACTGCTCACTCAAAGGAATTTTTTATGACCGCTATCACCGCCGATCAAATCAAAACCCTGCGCGAAACCACTGGCGCGGGTATGCTCGACTGCCGCAAGGCCCTCACCGAAAACGCCGGCAACATGGACGCCGCCGTCGACTGGCTGCGAAAAAAAGGCCTGTCGGCCGCCGCCAAGAAATCCGGCCGCACCGCCGCTGAAGGCCTCGTGGCCGTCGCCGTCGAAGGCACCAAGGGCGCCATCATCGAACTCAACTCGGAAACCGATTTCGTCGCGAAGAACGACCAGTTCCAGAAGCTCGCAAGCTCCATCGCCGAATTCGCCGTGCGCAGCAGCATCGGCGATGTTGAAGAACTGAAGAACGCCAAGTGCCCGAAAACCGGCAAGACCATCAGCGAACAGGTTTCCGGCGCCATCGCCACCATCGGCGAAAACATGTCGCTGCGCCGTTGCGAAATCCTCGGCGTGAACCACGGCATCGTCGCCAGCTATATTCATAACGCCGCCGCCCCGGGCATGGGCAAAATCGGCATCCTCGTCGGCCTTGAATCCACCGGCGACACCGGCAAGCTCGAATCGCTCGGTAAGCAGCTAGCGATGCATATCGCAGCCGCCCGCCCCGACTCGCTTTCCACCGCTGACGTGGATCCCGCCAAGCTCGAGCGCGAACGCGCCGTGTACCGCGAACAGGCGCTGGCATCGGGCAAGCCCGCGGAAGTCGTCGAAAAAATGGTCGATGGCCGCGTGCGCAAATATTATGAGGAAGTCGTATTCCTCGAACAGCTTTTCGTCGTCGACGGCAAGACCAAAATCTCGCAGGTCGTCGCCGATGCCGCCAAAACCGTAGGCGCCCCGGTGAAAGTCACCGGCTTCGTGCGCTTCCAGGTCGGCGAAGGCATCGAAAAAGCCGCCACCGATTTCGCCGCGGAAGTGAAAGCGGCAGCGGGAGCGTAATTTTCCTGTCTTTAATTAATATGTTAAAAAGCCGCCTTCACACGAAGGCGGCTTTTTCTTTTACCCCCACCCTCCGGCCTGCTATAAAGCCAGCATGAAAACCCTCTTTTCCAAACTCCGCTCCCTGCCCCGGCTTGTCGGCAAAACCCTGCTGGCCGTTGTTTTCCTCATCCTGTTTGTCTATTACCCGGTGGGGATGGTGTGGGTGAATAATATCGACGACGGCGTGTTCAGCGTCGAACCCGGCGCATCCGGCGAAACCAGCCACGCGGTGGCGATTGCGGCGGCACTCATCGACCGCGAGGTGAACAAGCACCGATGGACGCCTTCCGACCCGTTTTTCTATCCCGGCGCAGCGCTGGTTCGCATGCCCGCCTTCCAGCGTGGCGTGATGGCGTCGATGGCGCGGTTCTCGGTGGAAATGGCCGACCAGATCGGCCGCACGCGCGGCTCCAGCCAGATCGACGCCGATTTGCAGAAAGCGCGCGGATTGCTCAATTATTCCCCCACCGTGTGGATGTTCGACCTGTCCACCTCGTGGCTGCCTACCGCCTCCTCCGCCACGCAGTACCGCTCAGGCATGGAAGCGCTCGTAAATTATAACCGGCGCTTAGGCAACGGACAGGCAACCTTCGAGCGCCGGGCCGATAACCTGCTCGACACGCTGGAGCGCATTGCGTCGGATTTCGGATCGGCCTCGGCCTCGGTGGACGAATACGTGGCAAGGCGCTCGGGACTGTCGTTCACATCCGCCGCCGATCTTTATTATTACAATAAAGGCCTGATGTACGGCAATTACCTGCTCCTGCGCGAGCTGGAAAAAGATTTCCCCAACGTCATCGCCGAAAAGCAGCTTACGGGCGCATGGGCGCAAATGCTCGAAAGCCTGGAGGCGGGCATGCGGCTGCGTAATTTCGTTATCTTCAACGCCGCCCCCGACAGCCAGTTCTTCCCCAACCACCTCACCTCGCAGGGGTTCTACCTCATGCGGGCCCGCACGCAGATGCGGGAAATTACGAATATATTACTGAAGTAAGCGGAGGTTGTAGGGTTATGGGTTATAGTGGGATGGGTGCAGGATATTTTTTATGCACCTTATCCCCTCATCACCCTATAACCCATAACCCACTCTTGCGCTCCCACCCAATCCGTACTAAAACTCCCCCATGACCAGATCACTCAAAAAAACCACCCCCAAGGCCACCTCGAAGCCCACCTACAAGCGGGTATTGCTCAAGCTTTCCGGTGAAGCCCTGATGGGCGACGGCGAATACGGGCAGGACCTGAAAACCATCGAGCGCATCTGCCGCGACATCAAGGCCACCGTGGCCATGGGCGTGGAAATCTGCGTCGTCGTCGGCGGCGGGAATATTTTCCGCGGCATCGAAGGCGCGGCTAACGGCATCGAACGCGCGAGCGCCGATTATATGGGCATGCTCGCCACCGTGCTGAACGCGCTGGCCATTCAAAATACGCTGGAGCGCATGGATGTCGATACGCGCGTGCTTTCGGCGATCACCATGATGCAGGTGTGCGAACCGTATGTGCGCCGCCGCGCCATGCGCCATATGGAACGCGGCCGCGTGGTGATCTTCGCCGCCGGCACCGGCAACCCCTTCTTCACCACCGACACCGCCGCAGCGCTGCGCGCCAACGAAATGGGCTGCGACGTGCTGATGAAAGGCACGCAGGTGGATGGCGTCTATTCCGCCGATCCGAAGAAAGACAAGAAAGCGAAACACTTCGCCACGCTCACTTATCATGAAGTCCTCGTACGCGACCTGCGGGTGATGGACCAGTCGGCCATCTCGCTGGCCCGCGAAAACAAAATCCCCATCCTCGTATTCGATCTTGGCAAGCCGAACTCCATCGCCCAGGTGGCATGCGGTAAAGGGAAATTCACGCTGATCACGGACTGACCGTATGTCGTCGCCGGAAGAAATCCTTCCCTCCGTTCCCCCGCTTCCCCCCACCCTCCCGGCTACGCCGGATGCCCCCATCGATTTCGAAACCGCAAGGGGCTGCGTGGCGCATTACAGCAGCGTGGCGGCGAATATGCTGGACGAGTATTTCAAGGAAAATTACACAAAAACGCCCACGGCGAATCCCAAGGAGAGAACCGTTCCCATCCATCTCGAACAGCTGGTCAAAGTGCTAAAAAAACTGGCATACATATCGTATCACGCGAAAGATGCCGGTGACTGGCAGATGCAATTGCAGGGCGGGCGCAACGGCAGCGCGTTGATAGGCTCGCTGCATGTCGCGACGGATGTCATCGGCGTCATCGAGAAATACGACAAAACCATGCCTGAGGGAACCAAGGAGGACGAGTGCGGAAAAGCCTCAAAAACCGGCCTGCAGAAACTAATGTCAGGCTTGGGCATTTCCGTGGTGGGATTGAAACAAAATATGACTGTCCCTATTAAACCGTCTTATTATCTGATGCCTACCACCAGTATTGCGAGCTACAATCCGAGCGTAGGTAAGGGACAGAATTCCAGAGCCGCCTTATGGGCGGTGTTACGAAATATTCTCGTGGCGCAACCGGGTAACGAAGCATTGAAAACGCAGCATTTTACTAATTCCGAAAAAGATCGTCCCGGCGACGGGCAACAAAGATAAAAAAATAGTGCTTGCGTAAACGCGACACACGTTTATCCTCCGGTAAAATCACAACTTATGGTAATCCTATGACCGCCGACATCAACGAACTCCGCCGCCGCATGGACGGCGCGCTGAAATCCCTCCACAGCGAATTCTCCGGCCTGCGCACCGGCCGCGCCAACGCCAGCCTGCTCGATAACGTGCAGGTCGACGCCTACGGCGCCATGATGCCACTTAATCAGGTGTCTACTGTCAGTATCCCGGAATCGCGCCTGATCTCGGTGCAGGTGTGGGACAAAGGCCTGGTAAAGAACGTCGAGAAAGCCATCAATTCCGCAGGCCTCGGCGTCAACGCCAGCACCGACGGGCAGCTCGTGCGCGTGCCGATCCCCGAGCTCTCGCAGGAACGCCGTCAGGAACTCTCCAAGATCGCCGGTAAATATGCCGAATCCGCCCGCGTGGCCGTACGCAACGTCCGCCGCGACGGCATGGATTCGCTGAAAAAAGCTGAAAAAGACGGTGATATCTCCAAAGACGAGCACACCAAGCAATCCGAAGCCATCCAGAAACTTACCGATGAATTCGTCAAGAAAGTCGACGACGCGGTGGCGGTGAAGGAAAAGGAAATCCTCGGCAATTAAAGTCCGGGATCAGGGACTGGGGATTAAGGATTAAGAGTATTTATGAACAAGTCCGTCATGCCCAATCCCCAATCCCCAATCCCGAGCCCCCAGTGCCTGCCACGGCACGTCGCCATCATCATGGACGGCAACGGCCGCTGGGCGAAATCGCGCGGGTTGCCGCGCACGGCGGGACATAAAAAAGGCGCCGACGCGCTGCGCCGCATTCTGGACGCCTGCCGCGACGCGAAGATTCCATACCTTACGATTTACGCCTTCTCCTCGGAAAACTGGAAGCGCCCCGACGAGGAAATCAAAGACCTGATGCAATTGCTGCGGCACTACCTCAAGCACGAGCTGCCCGACCTGCACAAAAACAATATCCGCCTGCGTTTCATCGGCGATTTTTCAAAGCTGGACAAGGATATCCAGACCGGCGTGAAAGACGCCATGGCGCTCACCGCGGGCAATACATCGTTCAACCTCACCGTGGCGCTTTCCTACGGCGCGAGGCAGGAAATACTGCGCGCCGCGCGCACGCTTGCCGAGCAGGTGAAGGCCGGAACCCTCGCCCCCGACGCCATCGACGAAAACCATTTCGCCGCCGCGCTCGACACGCATGGCCTGCCCGAGCCGGACCTGCTCATCCGCACCGGCGGCGAACACCGCATCTCCAATTTCCTGCTCTGGCAATCGGCCTATACGGAATTCTATTTCACCCCGGCGCTATGGCCGGATTTTGACGTGGCGCATTTTACCGAGGCGCTGAATGAATATGCCAAACGCGAGCGACGCTACGGAACCGCAGGATAACGGGAATCAGGGAAACGCCATGAGCGATACAAATGCAGCGCTTACATCCGCAACGCAGGAATTTATTGCCAGCTTCACAGAAGTGGCGGCACTGTATGCTCGCGAGAAGAAAACACCCGATGATGCTTTCTTGGCATTGCACAATGCCTCCGAGCAAATACTCGATACTGGCAAAGAATTAAATTTATTGGTTCTGGAAAAAAGCAAAAGGCCCAATTTCTTTGCCGATTACGGGGTTTCAGCCGCCGAATTTTACTGTCAGGCATTAACCAAAGTAAATACGGAATATCGTGCGTGGCTTAAGACCATCGCTCCTGGCGCAACGCCGCAAGCCAGCGATTCCACGCGCCTGACCGATAAAATAAGAGCCGTCAACGATGTCTTTTCCAGTGGCAAGAAAGCCTTTGAGCGCAATCCGGCATTTTTTCATAAGGCATTTAAAAAAGCCGGGTTTGATGCGTTCAAGCCTGATATTAATGAGGAAAGAAGTTTCAGCGTATGACCGATCTTATCGAGGAAAATGAAACCATCATCGACGCGCCGCCCGCGCCCTCCAAATGGGACGGGCTGAAGGTTCGCGCTATTTCGGGCGTCGTACTCGGCACGATCGTACTTACCGTGCTGTGGATGGGCGGGTTCATGTTCGCGCTGCTGGTGGTGCTCGCCGCACTCATCATGGCGAAGGAATGGCAGGCGCTTACCGAGCATGAGGCGGTCGGCTGGCGCGTGGGCGGGCTGGCATATGCCGCGATTCCCTGCGCATCGCTGGTGTGGCTGCGCATGGTGCGTTTCGAAGGATTGCCGGAAGCGGGATTGAAACTTGTGCTGTTCATCCTGCTCGTCGTGGTCGCCACCGATATCGGCGCGTATTTCGCAGGGCGTAAAATAGGCGGAAAAAAACTCGCGCCATCGATCAGCCCCGGAAAAACCTGGGCGGGGCTTGGCGGCGGCGTGGTCGCGGCGATGGTTGTGGGTGGCGTGGCACATAGCTTCGTGCCCTTCCCTACCTCGTTTATTATGTCAATACTCTGCGGCGGCTTGCTCGCGCTGCTCGCGCAGGCGGGCGATTTATTCGAGTCCTACGTCAAGCGCCGCGCGGGCGTGAAAGACAGCGGCAGACTGATTCCCGGCCATGGCGGATTGCTTGATCGCGTCGACGGGCTTACGCTCACCGTTCCCGTCTTTGCACTGATGGTCGCGCTTTCCGGCCTGCTGGTGTGATGAAATCCCTGACCCTGCTCGGTGCCACCGGCACCATCGGTGTGAACACGCTCAAGCTCGTTGAAGCGCATCCGGAACGTTTCCGGCTGAACGTGCTTACCGCAGGCGATAACGTCAAACTGCTGGCCGGGCAGGCGCGCAAATACAACCCTAAGCGCGCGGTGATCGCTAACGCATCCCTGTATAATGAACTGAAAGACGCGCTTTCCGGCACCGGCATCGAAGCAAGCGCCGGAGAAGACGCGGTGTGCGAAGCGGCTTCCATGCCCGCCGATGTCGTGATGTCGGCAATTGTCGGCGCGGCGGGACTCAAACCCACGCTTGCAGCCATCCGCACGGGAACGCATATCGCGCTGGCCAACAAGGAATGCCTCGTCTGCGCGGGCGAGCTTATGAATCGCGAAGTAAAGCAATACGGCGCGAAATTGCTGCCGGTGGATTCCGAGCATAACGCTATTTTCCAGATGTTCGACGCGAACCACCCGGAATGGGTGGAGCAGATCACCATCACCGCGTCGGGCGGCCCGTTCCGCAATCTCACGCGCGAGCAGATGAAAGACGTCACGCCCGAACAGGCGGTGAAGCACCCCAACTGGAACATGGGCGCAAAAATCTCGGTGGATTCGGCGACGCTCATGAATAAGGGACTGGAGCTGATCGAGGCGTTTTACCTGTTCCCGGTGAAGGCTGAGCAGCTGAACGTCATCATCCACCCGCAATCCATCGTGCATTGCCTGATACAGATGGTGGACGGTTCGGTGCTGGCGCAGATGAGCCAGCCCGACATGATCACCCCCATCGCCCATGCGCTGGCTTGGCCGGAACGCATCGCCGCGCCCGTGAAAAAACTCAACCTCGCGGAAATCGGCAACCTCCAGTTCGAAACGCCCGACGAAACGCGTTTCCCTTGCTTAGCCCTCGCCAAAGCAGCGCTGAAAGCAGGCGGCAATGCCCCCACCGTACTCAACGCCGCCAATGAAATCGCCGTGGGGCGCTTCCTGCGCAACGAGATTAAATTCCTCGACATCGCCGCAGTGGTTGAAAAAACCCTGAAAAAAATGGATACTGGCGTTTTAACAACCATTGATGACGTACTGTCCTGCGATGCGCAGGCGCGGACGTTCGCGGAGACACTCTAAATGGATATACTTCTGCAACTGCTGCACACGCTGTGGTCGTTTTTCGTCATCCTTACCATCGTGGTGTTCATCCATGAGTTCGGGCATTACTTCGTCGCCAAGCTATGCGGCGTGAAGGTGGAAGCGTTTTCCATCGGCTTCGGCAAGGAACTCATCGGGCGCAACGACCGCTCGGGCACACGCTGGAAACTCTGCCTCCTGCCGCTGGGCGGGTATGTGAAGATGTACGGCGATTCGTCCGCCGCCTCCACCGCCGACGCCGACGCCATGGAGCAGATGACCGAAGCCGAGAAGAAGCTCACCTTCCACCACAAGCCGCTGTATAAGAAGGCGCTGGTGGTGGCCGCCGGCCCTGTGGCCAATTTCCTTCTCACCATCACTATCTTCACCTATTTCATGATGACCATCGGCCTGCCTTCCGCCGATCCCATCATCGGCGACGTCATGAAGGACTCGCCCGCCGCCGCCGCAGGCCTGCAATCCGGCGACCGCATCAATAAAATCAACGGCGACGCCGTGTCGAGCTTCTCCGACATCCAGTACCGCATCTCCACCAATGTCGGAACGCCCGTGGACCTGCTCGTCGATCGCGGCGGCAAGGAATTGACCATCGTGCTCACGCCGAAGGAAACCGAAGAAGAAGACATGCTCGGCAATAAGATCAAGCGCCCGCTGATCGGTATCAAGAGCATGGACATTAAAATCGCCGATGTTGGCCTGCCCACCGCCATCGGCGAATCGGTGAAACGCACCTATATGATCTGCGCGGGCACGCTGAAAGTCATCGGCCAGATGATTACCGGGCAGCGCAGCGCCAAGGATATCTCCGGCCCCGTCGGCATCGCCAAATTATCCGGACAGGCGACGGGTAAGGATTTCCATACCGTGCTGTGGTTCATCGCGTTCCTCTCAGCCAATCTCGGGCTGGCGAATCTTCTGCCCATCCCCCTGCTCGACGGCGGTCATCTCGCCTACTACGCCGCCGAAGCAGTACGCGGCAGGCCGCTGGCGCAGAAAGTGCAGGAGTACGGATTCCGCCTCGGCTTCGTGCTCGTCGCGCTGATGATGGCATTTACGATTGTTAACGATATTATCAAGCTGCTGTAACGCGCGCCGATTCCAGCGCGTTTTTACGCTTGATTTATAGCCCCTTTTGCCGCATGACTACTGCAGGATCAATCCATTTACATTCTGTAAACATGCATCATCGCCATCCCGTCCTGCTCGCACTGCTGCTTTCCAGCGCCCTGACCGTTCCGGCTTACGCCGCACCGGCTGCGGATAAACAACCGGCGGCGAGCGCCACCAGCGGCACAGGCGCCATCTCCGGCATCGCCATCCAGGGCAACGAGCGCGTCGAAGGCCGCACGATCATTTCCTATCTCGGCATGAAGCCGGGTGACCCGTTCAATAAAACGAATATCGACAACGGCCTGAAAAACCTCTTCGCCACCGGCTTTTTCGCCGACGTGAAGCTCCTGCGCTCCGGCAGCACGCTGATCGTGCGCGTGGTGGAAAACCCGGTCATCAGCAAAATCGCCTTCGAAGGCAACGACCGCATCGAGGAAGAAGACCTCGAAAAGGAAGTCGAGCTCAAGGCCCGCTCCATCTATTCGCGCGACAAGGTGCAAAACGACGTCAAGCGCATCCTGAGCATCTATCGCCGCAGCGGCCGCTACAACGCCACCGTCGAACCCAAGGTCATCCAGCAGTCGCAGAACCGTGTAGACCTCGTCTATGAAATCGACGAAGGCCCGCTGGCGCGCGTCGAAAAAATCACGTTCATCGGCAACGAACAGTTCAGCTCGTCGACGCTGCGCGAAGCCGTGCGCACCGAGGAAACCCGCTGGTACAAATTCTTAAGCGACAACGACAAATACGACCCCGACCGCCTGCAATACGATCAGGAACTCCTGCGCCGCTTCTACGTCAACGAAGGCTACGCCGATTTCCAGGTGAAATCCGCGCATGCGGAACTCTCGCCCGGAAAAGATGCGTTCTTTATCACCTTCGTGGTGCAGGAAGGCGTGCAGTACGATTTCGGCGAAGTGAAAGTCACGAGCGAGCTGAAGGATAAGCAGAAGCCTGATTTCTCCGGCATGATCACCACCAAGACCGGCAAAACCTACGATGCGTCCAAGGTTGAAGAAACCATCGACGCGATGACCAAGGAGCTGGGCAACCGCGGCTACGCCTTCGTCGACATCCAGCCGAAGCTGGAGCGCAACCGCGCCAAGAAAGTCGCCAACCTCACCTATGTCATCAAGCCCGGCCCGCGCGTCTACGTCGAACGCATCAACATCACAGGCAACGTGCGCACGCTGGACGAAGTCGTCCGCCGCGAATTCCGCCTCACCGAAGGCGATCCGTATAACAGCTCCAAGCTGCAACGCTCCGAACAGCGCATCAACAATCTCGGCTTCTTCGAGAAAGTCACGATCAAGAACGAACCGGGCAGCGCGCCGGATAAAACTGTCGTCAACGTCGACGTGCAGGAAAAATCCACCGGCGAAATCAACCTCGGCGCGGGCTACTCCACCACCGACGGCATCATCGGCGATTTCGGCATCCGCGAAAGCAACCTCATGGGGCGCGGCCAGGAACTCAAAACCCGCTTCACGCTGGCATCGCGCCGCAAGCAGGCGGAACTCGGCTTCACCGAGCCGTATTTCCTCAACCGCGAGCTCTCCGCCGGTTTTGACATCTACCGCGTGCGGCAGGATTTCCTGAGCGAAAGCTCGTATAACAGCGACGTCACGGGGCTCACGCTCCGCACCGGCTACACGCTGCAGGAAAAGCTCCAGCACGCCATCAACTACACCATCCGCCAGAGCAAGATCACCGACGTCCGCGTCGATGCTTCTCGATTCATCAGGGATCAGGAAGGCAACAATATCGCCTCCTCCGTAGGCCACGCCTTCACCTATGACGACCGCGACAACAAGTTCAACCCGAACAAGGGCTATTACCTGCGCTTCTCGGAAGAAGTGGCGGGCCTCGGCGGTAACTCGAAATACCTCAAGCACGAACTCAAGGGCAGCTACTACTACCCGGTCAGCTCGAAATGGACGCTGGGCGTGCTGGGCGCAGGCGGCTATGTGTTCGGGCTGGGTGGCCGCGACGTACGCATCAACGACCGCTTTTTCTTAGGCGGCGACGATCTGCGCGGCTTCCGCAACGCCGGCATCGGCCCGCGCGACACCACCTCACTCGACGCGCTCGGCGGAAACGCCTATTACACCGCCACCGCCGAAGTCAAATTCCCGCTCGGGCTGCCTGAAGAACTCGGCATCACCGGCGCCGCCTTCAGCGATGTCGGCAGTCTCTGGGGCGCCGACGATAGCGGCGCCGGCGTGTTCGACGAACGCTCGCCCCGCGTTTCCGTCGGCGCGGGCATACTGTGGGCTTCGCCGTTCGGCCCCATACGCATCGACTTCGCCAAGGCGCTGGTCAAAGAAAATCTCGACGAAACCGAAAACGTCCGGTTTAGTTTTGGCACCCGTTTTTAACTTGTTCAATGAAAGGACTACTTAATATGAAAACGACTCGTTTATACGCACTGGCAGTCGCCGCCGTTCTGGTATGCGCTCCCGTGGCCTACGCGCAGGATGCCGGCAAGCCGCCGATCGCGGTCGTCAACATCCAGCAGATCATGCAGGATTCCACCGCCGCCAAATCGGTGCGCGAAGCGCTCGAAACCAAGCAGAAAGCCTTCCAGGCCGAAATCACCAAGAAAGAAGAATCCCTCCAGAAGGAAGATCAGGCGCTCGGCAAGGAACGCTCCGTCCTTTCCAAGGAAGCTTTCGAGGAAAAAGTCCGCGCTTTCCGCGCCAAGGCCACCGACGTCCAGAAAGAAGTGCAGTCCAAGAAAGCCATGCTCGACGGCGCTTTTGAACGCGCCCTCGGCGAAATCCAGAAGGTCGTGACCGAAATCATCTCCGACATCTCCAAGGAAAAAGGCTTCACCGCCGCCATCCCGACCTCGCAGCTGCTCTATGCCGATGCGAAGCTCGACATCACTGCCGAAGTACTCGGGAAGCTAAACAAAAAGCTCCCCAAGCTCGACGTGAAGTTCGAAGCTCCGTCGGAAAAGAAGTAGTTTAAGGCAGACTGAATGTGGCCGACAAAAAATTCTTTCACAACGCCGGTCCGGTTACATTGCAGGCAGTGGCAGCGCTGACAGGCGCTGCCACCGTCTTACGTACTACCTCGCCTATTGACGCCGCGCGCAGCTTCGCCGACGTCGCCCCGCTGGATAGCGCCGGGCCTGATAACATCAGCTTCTTCGACAACATAAAATACCTGAACGCTTTCACCGTGAGCAAAGCGGGCGCCTGCTTCGTACGCGCGAAATACGCAGACCGCGCCCCCGAAGGCATGATTTGCCTTACCACCGACGATCCCTATTCCTGCTACGCGCTGACCGCGCAGGCATTCTACCCTGCAACCTTTACCCCCGAAATCTCCGCAGGCGCGCATATAGCGAAAACCGCAAAACTCGGCAAAGGCGTGCGCGTCGAAGCGGGCGCGTTCATCGGTGATAACGTAGAGATCGGCGATAACACATGGATCGGCGCGAGTTCCACCCTCACCCATACCGTCATCGGCAAGAACTGCATCGTCCACCGCGGAGTGCATATCGGTCAGGACGGCTTCGGCTTCGCGCCAAGCAAAAAAGGTATCCTTAAAGTAC
>CAZBUX010000019.1:0-12948 GCA_964495185.1 uncultured Rickettsiales bacterium
CCGACGGGCGCTACGACACCAACTACCTGCGCAACTACGCCACGCTCTATGTTAAAGACAACCTCGCCCGCCTGCCGGGTGTGGGCCAGTCGATGGTGTTCGGCGGCGGCGATTTCGCCATGCGCATCTGGCTTGACCCGCAGAAAGTAGCTGCCGTCGGCCTCACCGCTTCGGACGTCGTGCGCGCCGTGCAGGAACAAAACGTACAGGTCGCCGCCGGAACCATCGCCAGCCAGCCAAGCACCGGTCAGGCCTTCGAGCTGATCGTGAACGCGCAGGGCCGCCTTTCCAGCGAAGAGGAATTCGCGAACATCGTCCTTAAAACTTCCGAAACCGGCGGCGTGACCCGGCTGAAAGACGTAGCGCGCATCGAGCTTGGCGCCAATACCTACGCCATGCGCTCGCTCTTGGACAACAAGCAGGCCTCAGCGGTCGCCATCTTCCAGGCGCCCGGCTCCAACGCCATCGAGATTTCTAACCGCGTGCGCGAAAACATGGACGAGATGCGCAAGAATTTCCCGGCGGGCATCGATTACGACATCGTCTACGACCCCACCGAATTCGTGCGCTCCAGCATCGAGTCGGTCATCCATACGCTTCTTGAAGCCATCGCGCTGGTGGTGATCGTGGTCATCGTATTCCTTCAGACATGGCGCGCCTCGATCATCCCCCTGCTCGCGGTTCCCATCTCCATCGTCGGCACCTTCGCCATCATGCACCTCATGGGTTTTTCCATCAACAACCTGACGCTGTTCGGCTTCGTGCTTGCCATCGGCATCGTGGTGGACGACGCCATCGTCGTGGTGGAAAACGTCGAGCGAAATATCAGCAACGGGCTCTCGCCGCGCGACGCCACCTACCGCGCCATGGAGGAAGTCAGCGGCCCGATCATCGCCATCGCGCTCACGCTATGCGCCGTGTTCATCCCGCTGGCGTTCATTTCCGGGCTTACCGGCCAGTTCTTCCGCCAGTTCGCGCTCACCATCGCCATCTCCACCGTGATCTCGGCATTCAACTCGCTCACCCTTTCGCCTGCGCTCGCCGCCATGCTGCTTAAGCCGCACGACGCCGCGCCCGACCGCCTCACCCGCGTCATCGAGAAAGTGTTCGGCGGGCTTTTCTGGGCGGCGAAATGGTTCCTTGCCGCGCTGGTTATTTTCATCGGCGGCGGATTGCTCGCCGCACTTATCGCTAAAATCATCGGCTACGGCATGATTTTCGGCATCGTTGCCATGGGCAGCAAGTACGTCGCCTTGCTGGTGTTCGCCATCGGCCTCGCGCTCGCCGCACGGTTCATCATGTCTCCGGCCAACCCCGACCAGCCGCAGGGTTTCGACCGCTTCAACCGCGTATTCACCCGCGCCAGCAGCGGCTATGCCGGGCGCCTCGGCGGCGTCGTGCAGCGCAAGCGCGCGCCGCTGCTCATCTACGCCATCCTCATCATGCTTGCCTATATCGGTTTCCAGACCGTGCCTTCGGGCTACGTCCCGGCGCAGGATAAGCAATACCTCATCGCCTTCGCCCAGCTTCCCTCCGGCTCCTCGCTCGACCGCACCGATAAAGTCATCCGCCACATGAGCGATATCGCCATGAAACATCCCGGCGTCGAGCATGCGGTGGCGTTCCCCGGGCTTTCCGTCGCCGGGTTCACCGCCAGCAGCAGCGCGGGCATCGTGTTCATCACCCTCAAATCTTTCAATGAGCGCAGCTCTCCCGATATGAGCGCGGGCGCCATCGCGGGCGCCATGATGGGGCAGATGATGGCTATCGAGGAAGCTTTCGTCGCCGTGTTCCCACCACCGCCGGTCATGGGCATCGGCACGCTCGGCGGCTTCAAATTGCAGATCGAGGACCGTACCGATCTGGGGTATGAAGCGCTCTATCAGGCCACCATGGCCGTGCAGGGCAAAGCATGGCAGAACCCTTCGCTCGCCAACGTATTCTCCGGCTACGAAATCAACGTGCCGCAGCTTTCGGTGGACATCAACCGCACCAAGGCCAAGCAGCTCGGCGTGCCGCTGGCCGACGTGTTCGACACGATGCAGATTTATCTCGGCTCGCTCTACATCAACGACTTCAACCTCTTCGGCCGCACCTACCGCGTGATGGCGCAGGCCGACGCGCCGTTCCGCTCACAGGCCGACGACATTTTGCAGCTCAAAACCCGCAACCTCGCAGGCGAGATGGTGCCGCTGGGCAGCCTGCTTTCCATCTCCGAAAGCTACGGCCCCGACCGCGCCATGCGCTACAACCTCTACCGCACCGCCGAACTTAACGGCGGTCCCGCACCCGGGGTATCCTCGGGACAGGCGCAGGCGGCGATCGAGCAGATCCTCAAGGAAACCCTGCCCCCGGGCATGACCTATGAATGGACGGATCTTACCTACCAGCAGATTCTCGCAGGCAATACCGCCGTCTTCATTTTCCCGCTCTGCGTGCTGCTCGTGTTCCTCGTGCTCGCCGCGCAATACGAAAGCCTGACGCTGCCGCTGGCCGTCATCCTCATCGTACCGGTCGTGCTGTTCTGCGCCATCACCGGCGTATGGTTGTGGGGCAGCGACAACAACATCTTCACCCAGATCGGGCTGATCGTCGTGGTGGGGCTTGCGTGTAAGAACGCCATCCTCATCGTCGAATTCGCGCGCGAACTGGAGTTGCAGGGCAAATCCATCGTCGAAGCGGCGCTCACCGCAAGCAAGCTCAGGCTCCGCCCGATCCTCATGACTTCGTTCGCGTTCATCATGGGCGTCATACCGCTGGTCGTATCAAGCGGCGCGGGCGCGGAAATGCGCCATGCCATCGGCATCACCGTGTTTTCGGGCATGCTCGGCGTCACGTTCTTCGGGCTGTTCTTCACCCCGGTATTTTACGTGCTCCTGCGCACCGCCGCGGGCGGCAAGCTCGTCAGCCACCACCCCTTCCCGCGCATGGAATGCTGATATGAAAAAATGGCTTCTCTCCGTTTCCCTACTTTCGCTCAGCGCCTGTTCGCTGGCGCCCGATTTCGAGCTGCCCGACATCACGATGCCCGCCCTCTTCAAGGAATCCGCTGTCGCACCGGCAGCGCCGGATAAAACCGCGCCGGGCGATCTCGGCCAGTGGAAGCTCGGCGAGGCCGCGCCCGTCCAGGCAAACGGCGAGTGGTGGCGCGCATTTAACGATACCGGGCTGAACGCGCTCGAAACGCAGGCCATGAGGGAAAATCAGGACATTCAGGCCGCCGCCGCACGTGCGTCGCAGGCCCGCGCCCGCGTAGGCATCGCCACCGCCGGGTTCTTCCCCGACGTAAGCGCCAGCGGCAGCGCCATACGCCAGCAACCCGGCTCGGTCATCCCGGGGTTCTCTAGCAGCACGACGCTGAAACCGCTGACCCGCTACACCGGCCAGCTCGGCTTCACCTATGAAATCGACCTGCTTGGCCGCGTGCTCGACTCGCGGCGCGTCGCCAAAGGCACCGAAGGCGCTGCGGATGCGGCTCTCGGCTCGGTGATGCTCACCCTTCAGGCCGACGTGGCGCAAACCTATTTCGGGCTGCGCGCCGCCGATGCCGAGCGCGCCATGCTGAAAGACGCGCTGAAACTGCACGAGGACAGCCTCGGAGTATTGCGCAAACGCCTGAAAGCGGGCGATATCGGCGAGCTGGACATCAAGCGTCAGGAAGTCGAAACCGAGCAGGCGCGCACGCAGCTCCTCGCCGTCGAACAACAGCGCAAGGAGCTTGAGCATCTGCTCGCCGTGCTGGTGGGCAAACCGCCGAGCGGCTTTACCTTCGTCGAAGGCCCGTTCAACTACACGCCGCCGCGCATTCCCGAAGGCATTCCTTCCGCGCTTCTGGAGCGCCGCCCCGACATCGTCGGCGCGCAGCACGAACTTTCCGCCGCCAACGCCCGTATCGGCCTTGCGCGCGCCGCATTCTTCCCGAGCTTCTCACTCACCGGCAGCGGCGGTTACGAATCGGCGACGTTAAACGACGTATTCCAGTGGTCGAACCGCGCGTGGTCGATCGGCCCGATGATGACCGTACCGGTATTCCAGGGCGGCAAGGCGTCGGCGAATCTCGACCTTTCCCACGCCATGAACGACGAAGCGGTCGCCGTCTACCGCCAGAAAGTCCTGCTCGCCTTCCGCGACGTCGAGGACAGCCTGTCGCGCATCGCCACGCTTTCCGAGCAGGGAAAATCGCAGGAAATAGCCGCCACCGCCGCATCGCGCGCCTCGCAGCTGCTTAAGTACCGCTACGATTCCGGCGACGTCAGCTTCCTCGAATGGTCCGATGGCATGCGCGGCGCAATCGCCGCCAAACGCCAACAGATTGCCATCCAGCGCGACCGGCTGAACGCCACCGTGCAACTGATACGCGCGCTCGGCGGAAGCTGGGAAAACCCCGCCGCCAAAGCGCCTGCGCCTAAGCCACAATAACCGTTTTGATGTTCACGAATTCGTGCAGGCCGAACGCGGCGAGCTCGCGGCCATAACCGCTTTCCTTGATGCCGCCGAAGGGAAGGCGCGGATCGGAGCGCACCATCATATTGACCATGCACACGCCGGACTCGATAAGATCGCGGGCGATATGCTCGCCGCGCGCGAGATCGGTGGTAAACACCGAACCGCCTAGCCCGAATATCGTGTCATTAGCGATACGGATGGCGTCGGCCTCGTCCTTCGCCGGGATGACCACCGCCACAGGCCCGAATAATTCTTCCTCATACGCCGCCATGCCTTTTACCACGTCGGTAATCACCGTGGGCGGGTAGAACGCGCCCGCGCGCGCCGGGATTTTGCCGCCGGTGAGCAGCCGCGCGCCTGCTTTCAGCGTGCGTTCCACCTGATCGTGCAACTCGTCGCGCAGATCCGCGCGCGACATGGGGCCGACGGTGGTGGCCCCGTCCATCGGGTCGCCGAGGGTTTGCTTCGCGAATATCTCCGCCACACCGCGTTCGAAACGTTCTTTCATTTCCGGCACCACGATCAGGCGTTTGGCCGACACGCAGGATTGCCCGCAATTATTCAGCCTGCTTGCGGCGCAGGTTTTGATCGCATGCTCGATATCGGCGTCGGCGAGAATGAGGTATGGATCGCTGCCACCGAGCTCCAGCACGGTTTTCTTCAAATATTTTCCCGACGCCGCTGCCACCGCTTTTCCCGCAGGCGTGCTGCCGGTGAGCGTCACCGCTTTGATCAGCGGGTTGGCGATGACTTCTTCCACGCGGCTGCCGGGAATGAACAATGAACGGAACGCGTTCTCCGGCAATCCCGCCTCGCGGAACACGGCTTCGATAGCCGCCGCGCAGCCCGGCGTGTTCGACGCATGTTTGAGTATCCCGGCATTGCCCGCCGCCAGCGCCGGAAGCGCAAAGCGGAACACCTGCCAGAACGGAAAATTCCACGGCATGACGCCAAGCACGATGCCGAGCGGGCGGAAGCTCACATAGCTTTTCCGGTATTCGGTAACCACATGCTGGTCGGCAAGAAACGCCTCGGCGTTGTCGGCGAAATACCGCGCCCCGAGCGCGCATTTTTCTACCTCGGCGATGCTCTGCGCGATGGGTTTCCCCATTTCCTCCGCGATCAGGCGTGCATAGCTCTCTTTATGTTTGAGCAGTACGTCCGACACTTTATGCAGGTAGGTAACGCGCACGGCAACCGGCACGTTTTTCCATTGCTGAAAACACGTATCCACATCACGGACGATTTTTTCGACTTCCGCCGCGCTATGCACGGCGTAAGACGTGAGCGGCGTTCCGGTGGCGGGATTGATGCCGGTTTGCGTTGTCATGCGGATCAATACGATACGGTGAGCGGCACCAGCGTGGCGTAAACGCCGGGCGTGGCGCCTGCGGGCACCACCAGCGTCGCACCGAGATAAATCTGGTCGAGGCCGGAAGTGTCGAGCTTACCGGTGGCGGCATTGCTCCTGGTGTTGACGCTGTAAGTCCTGAAATCGCGCACCTGAAGCACGGTGTCGGTCGCACGGCGCGGGCCACCTAGTTCATAGGGACGCACCGAAAGCGTGGCGGGCGTGTGTATTGAGTAAGAGCGGTTGGGCACGCCGCGAATCATAAAATAGGCACGGTCGAAACCGCCGGCGGAGAGTTGCACGTTACCCGTCGAGCTGCGCTTGTTGTCCGGCGTCACCGTCACCGTCCCTGCCGCCGTGCCGGGCATGATGTGCCCGAACAGCAGAGGAGTGCGGGCAAGGATCGAAATTTTTTCCAGCACACGCGCGGAAACATGGCCGAAGGTAGACGCCGCCTGCGAGGCGGGCACGGCCGCCAGCGAAAGAACCGTTAATATCAGGGACAATAGTAAAAGACGGATTTTCATAAGTTAATTCTAACCGATCCAGCTTAACATTGCGTTAAATAATACTTAACACACTGATTTGATAAAAAGATTTTATCGCAAATAGCGCGCATCTATATCGAAATAGCCCTGAAAACTTCCCTGTGATACGCCCGCCGGCACGCGCAGCACGCCACCGATTTTAACCCGCGCGCGGCCATCGCTACCCAGCGTTACGACCCCGGAAGGATCGGCGGAGAGTTTCTCCATCGTCAGTCCGCCGTGGCCTTTCTGGCTGTCCATCCGGACGCTTTCGGGCACGATCACCGTCACCTCTTCCCCAGGCTGACCGCTGATTTCGAACTCCGCCTGACCGTATTGCCCGCCCAGCTCCGCAAGCGATGGCGACACTGTGCGCATGCCGGTGCTCGCGGCGATCGTAACCGTCCCTCCGGTAGCGCTCCCGACGACGATACCGAACTCAATCGGCGCAAGTTGACGAACGGTGATTTCTTTACGCGCCGTTGTTAACGCCGGGTTAGCAGCCTCGGCAGATGAAAAACCAAGCACAAACAATAGGGTTATCCACAGGCCAGCGTTAAGCATGGTTAAATTAATATTATCTTTTTGAATCATATATTTACCATGACCTAAACATACACGAAACCCGTTGACTTTCAACCCTGATTCCCTCACCTATGGCCTCCCGCCAGTCCATATTTGGCACATGCCATTTTGGGGTCTAGTTAGATAAATGAGGCCTGCCCAATGAAGCCGTCCGCATCCCCTCTCTGCTATTATATTGCCGCGGCATGGATGTTTTTTTTCGCCCCAAACGCCTCGGCGTTGAACCCTGCCGATGCCAATACCGGCGGCGTCGGCGACCTGCTCGTGGCGCCTACGCGCATCGTACTGGAAGGACGCAGGCATTCCGGCGAAGTCATCCTCAATAATACGGGCACGAAAGAAGCCACCTACCGCATCGCGCTCATCGATCTCGATATGGACGAGCAGGGCCAGTACCATGAAACCGCGGCCAGCGCGACCACGGCAAAAACGTTGCTGCGCTACTCACCCCGGCAGGTGACGCTGCAACCCGGCCAGTCGCAGACCATCAAGATCATGGCGGCAAAAACCGGCGAGTTGCCCGATGGCGAATACCGCTCCCATCTTTCCTTCCACGCCAACCCCAGCCTCGCGGTGGGTGAAGACGTCGAAGCGAAAACAAAACCTAAAGACGGCGAAATCGCCATCCGCCTCGTGCCCGTCTACGGCGTGTCGATCCCGGTCATCGTGCGCCGAGGAGAACTTAGCGCCACGGCAGGCATCGATAGCGCCAAAGCCGACGGCAGGAAAATCTCGCTCGCGCTCACCCGCAGCGGCGGCAAGTCGCTCTACGGCGACGTCATCGTCAGCCACGATGGCAAGGTCGTTGCGGAAATGCGCGGCGTGGCCGTGCTGCTTCCCAACCGCAAACGGCAGGTAACGCTCACGCTTGAAAACCCGCCGCCGCCCGGTTCCACGCTTTCCATCGTCTATCGCAACCGCGATCAGGACGGCGGCGAAGCGCTCGCCAGCGCATCCGTGAAATTATGAGGCAGGACATGCATAGGTATCCAGCCTCATCCCCCCATTCCCGACATAACGGGAATACGCCTGCGGAGACAAACAATCCTGCGGCATTTTTTCATCCAATCAGGGAGATACTCATGAAATCGCTTTATATTAAATCCGCCATCGCCACCGCCGCCTTGCTGACCTCATCATCCGCTTACGCCGCCGAAGCCACGGGCAACGCCAGCGCCACCGTCGTCGCACCGCTGGCGGTTTCGGAAACCACGCCCATGTCGTTCGGCGCGTTCACCGCTAACGGTATCAGCGGCACCGTCAGCACAGGCGGCGCTTTCGACGGCGGCGTTACCGTGATCGTTCCGCCGACGCCGGCCACGTTTACCGTCACCGGCGCGCCCAACCAGGGGTATACCATCAACGGCAGCCCGTCCGTAACGCTCACCAACGGCACGCCTGCCAACGACATGACTGCCAACCTGTTCAGGCCCACTTCCGACACGCTCGGCGCAGGCGGCACCGACACGTTCAACGTCAACGGCACGCTGAACGTCGCCGCCAACCAGCCGGCAGGCCTGTATACGGGGACGTATCTGGTCAACGTCAACTACTAACGTCACGACAACCCTTGGGAAAAAGGCGGCGTAAGCCGCCTTTTCTTTCCGGTTGGCCATGCGGTACCGCTTATTGATCGCTGCGCTGGCGGCGTGCGCTTTCGTGCGCGCCGCGCCTGCGGCGGAGTCCCTCCAGCCCGTGCATCGTTCCGACGACGACCTGGTGCTGGTGGAACTTCGCCTCGGGCGCGAGGTGCTGGCCGAAATGCTCCCCGGCTATGTCGGCACGGGGCATTTGATGCTGCCTCTCGGGCAGGTTTCCGACGCGCTGCAATTCCCCATCCGCGTGAGCGCCAGAGACGGCAAGGCCGAAGGCTGGTTCATCGATACGGATAACCGTTTCTTCCTCGACATGGGTACGCGCGAAGTCGTCTTCGGCGACAGGCGCGAAACCTTCGAACCCGACATGGTCGAAATCCACGACGACGATATCTATGTCGATACCGTACTGCTTTCATTGTGGTTCCAGGTCGATTTCCCTTTCGCGTTTTCCACGCAGTCGATCAGTCTCATCCCCAAAAACGGCATCGAACTTCCCATACAGAGCGCGAGCGAACGCGGCAAGCGCCATGCGCGGCTGAACGCGCGCGACGACAACGCGCCGCTTCCCCCGCTGCCGCTTTCGCAAACGCCGTACCAGCTTTTCTCCATGCCCATGGCCGACGTCACCTATGCCACCGGCATCGACCAGCGCGACGACCGGGGACTCCGCCATAACCTAAGCGTGCTGGCAAACAACGACCTGCTCTACATGCAAAGCAGCGCCTACCTCACCATGGACGAACATAACCTGCCCGCCGATTTGCGCTGGACGCTCTCGCGCCGCGATCCCGACGGCAGGATTTTCCGCGAGAAATCGCTGGCGGGCAACCCGCTGGCGCAGGCGTTCAACGTCATGGAAGTGCGTGAACTGGCGGTGGGCGACATCTACACGCAGCAATTGCCGCTGGCGGCGTTCAACCAGCAGGGTCGCGGCGTGCTGGTGTCGTCGAAGCCCTACGACCAGGCCACTCAGTTCGACCGCACCACGCTGCAGGGCGACCTGCAATCCGGCTGGGAAGTCGAGCTTTACCGCAACGACCAGCTCCTCGATTTCCGCCGCGCCAGCGCCGACGGCCGCTACGAATTCATCGACGTGCCGCTGCTCTCCGGCCTCAATATTTTACGTCTGGTCTATTACGGCCCCTTCGGCCAGACGCGCGAGGAAGTGAAGCGTTTCCTCGTATCCCCCAACGTCACCACCGCAGGCAAAGGCTATTTCCGCGCCTCGGCGAGCCAGCAGGATACGGGCATATTCGACCTGAAGAGCGAGCCGTCGGTGGGCTTAAGCGGCGTGCCCGCCGGCGAGCGCGACGCAGCGCAGGGCACCGGCCGCGTGCTCATGGAATACGAATACGGCCTCACCTCTAACGTCGCGGTTTTCACCAGCCTCGCGCACCTCACCACCGGCGACGGCATCAAACGCAACTACGCAAACGGCGGCGCTGCCACTTCGATTCTCGGCACCTACGCAAGGCTGGACGGCAGCCATGAATTCGAAAACGGCGGCAACGCCGCGCAGCTTTCGCTGCAGGATAACGTCATGGGGGTCAGCGTCTCGGCGCAGCACCAGCAATTCTTTGATTATGTCAGCGAATTCACCGAAAGCGTGACCGACCCCGTCACAAGCCGCAGCGAGCTGCGCGCCGACACGCCGATCGCGCTTTCCCCCCTGCCCCACATGAATGTCGGCGTATCGGGGCTGCACGTCGTCTACGACTCAGGCCGCAAGCGCGACGACTTAAACCAGCGCCTCACCACCGCCATCGACCGCGTCGCCATGTCGCATACCTTCACGCTCCGCCGCGAGGATTCCCCCAGCGGCGGCAATCTCAACGAAACGCGCGGCGAATTCATCGCCAGCCTGCCTTACGGCCGCTTCCTCGTGCGCAGCAATTTCGTTTACGTCATCACCCCGGAAACCTCCATCGACGCCGTGGCGCTCACCACCGAATATCATGTGGATCGCGACACTATTGCCCGTATCGACGTCAGCCGCCAGATGATCGCGCCCGTGCTAACCACCTACACCGCCGCGCTTAACCACCGCTTCAAATATTTTATGCTCGGCGCGCAGGCCACCCATGACGACAGCGGCAACAGCGCCGTCGGCCTCACGCTTTCGTTCGGGCTCGGGCAGGACCCGCGCGACGGCAGGCTCATGGCCATGCCCGATTACGTCGCCCGCGACGGGCTGGTCGTGGCGCGCAGCTTCCACGACGTAAACGGCGACGGCGAGTTTGGTACGGGCGACGAGGCTCTCCCCGAAGCGCGTTACCGCGTCAACCGCGGCAGCGCAACGGCGACGGCAGGCGAGAACGGCGCCACGCTCCTTTATAACATCCCCGCCAATACGAAAATCCCGGTCACGCTCGACGCGGCCAGCATCGACAGCCCTTACCTCGCCGCCGCCTCGCCCGGCGCCGAAATCATCGCCCGCCCCGGCGTCCCCGCTTACGTCAACATCGCGCTGGTTTCCACCAGCGATGTCGAAGGCACCGCCTATGTGAAAGATGCGGGCGGCAGCGCCAAAGTCGCCGCCAACGTGCAGATACAGGCCATCGATGAAAGCGGCAAAGTCGTGAAGGAAACGCGCACTGCGTTTGACGGCTACTACCTGCTCGAAATGCTGCCGCTGGGCAATTACCGCCTGCGCGTCGCCCCCGAACAGGCAAGCCGGCTCGGTTTTTCAAGCCAGAAAGAAATGCCGCTCAGCGTCACCGGCACGCGCGACATGATCGGCAATATAGATTTTACGTTGGAGCGGAAGAACTAACCCTGTCATTGCGAGGAGGCGTAGCCGACGCGGCAATCCAGTCTAAGCGCCATGGGCGCGATATAACAAACTATACGTGCCATGGACATGGCACACTGGATTGTTTCGCTTACGCTCGCGGGTGACGGAATTGTTTAGAAGCCTTCGCCAAGCCCCACATCGCCCCAGCGTCCGGGTTCCTGCGAGGTGT
Source organism: uncultured Rickettsiales bacterium (assembly GCA_964495185.1). GTDB lineage: Bacteria > Pseudomonadota > Alphaproteobacteria > Rickettsiales > SXRF01 > CAZBUX01. The sequence continues at coordinate 11,471 of CAZBUX010000019.1, forward strand.
CGAGCGAGAAGCGGCAATAGGTGAAACCTTCGTTCCAGCCTTGCTTATACTGGTCGTTGGTCGCCATCTCGGGGCGTTTTTTGAAACCGTACATGGCCTTATAATACCAGTTACCCTCCGCCGACATACCCGTATCGCAGCCGTCTTCCCAACCGAGCTGGTATTCGGGCGGACCGGAAGGGTCGATGGTAAGCAGCCACAGCGGGCGGCAGCCGCCTGCAAGCACGGTAAGTAATAGAAGGGGAATCGTTTTCCGCATCGTGGCCCTTGATTAATGAAACACGGTTTCATTCATAGTCTACGCTTACATTGTAAACTTTTGGATAACCTAAGTAAAGTTACATCGCGAACAAACGTTGCGGAATAAAAATGCAATATGGATGAATTACAGCATTTTACCGCGTGCGCGCAAGCTACGCCCTCCATGCTTCCCGCTTTTGTATTAACGAAAGTTTTATACTGATTACCAATTGATAAATATTCTTACGCTTTTACCTGCGAACTGTTGCCATAAATCCGCCTCTTGGCAAAAAATATTAATGTGAATAAAAATCACCGATTACTTCCTTTGCATGAAAGAACAATTACTTATGTTTTTTATCCCCAATAAAGCCCCTGAATCTTAACTGAAATTTCTTAAAATCATCACCCTAAATTAACCCAAATACGTAACTATAATAAGGCCGTAAAAGGCTTATTTTTTAAACCACTTGCGCATGCAGGCATGACGATCAGGACACAGAAGCATACGAAGTCGCCGCGGATCCGATACCTTGTCGGGTTCAGCGCGCTGATCATCATGCTTTTCTGCGTGCTCGTTTTTTTCCAGGGCGCGAATACCTACAAGCAATCGATCAGCGACGGCATCCAGAACTCCGCACGCCTCACACGCATCCTCACCGATCACGTGGAGCTTACCTTCCTCGACGTCGATTTGTCGCTGCGTCGCGCCATCGAGCGGCAGTATTTCAATTCGCTGTTCGGCAACAACCTGCCGCAATACACCGAGCAGAATTTCAAGATATGGCTCAATGAAACGCCGCAGATCGCGGCGCTCGCGATGATCGACGAGCACGGCGCGGTGGAAGTCGCCGCCCACAAGAAAGATTACGAGAAATGGCTCGACTACCACAAAACCATGGTCGGCCACCAGCTCTTCGACCACATGAAGAACGCCGACGACACCGATGTATTCATCGGACGCCACTACACTGAGAACAACACGTCGCTGATTCTCGTCAGCCGCCGCTTCAACAAGCTCAACGGCGAATTCGGCGGCATCGTGGTGGCGGCGCTCGACCCGCAATACTTCATCGATTTCTACAACTCGATCGCCACCGGCGAGCATCGCTACATGTCGCTCATGCTCACCGACGGCTCGGTGCTGGCCACCGGCCCCTATGCCAGCCGCAACAGCGATTCATTGTCCAAGCAGCTCCTTGCCGAGCACCGCGCTTCCACCGACATTATGCGCACCC
>CAZBUX010000020.1:0-12941 GCA_964495185.1 uncultured Rickettsiales bacterium
GGGTACACGCCCGCCGCGACAAGACCCGCGACATGCGCCATGTCGGCCATGAGGTAAGCGCCGACATTGTCGGCGATCTGGCGCAGGCGCGCCCAGTCCATCACCCGCGAATAGGCGGAGAAACCGGCGATGATCATCTTGGGGTTATATTGCTTGGCGAGCGCCTCGACTTCTTCATAATCGACGCGGCCGTCTTCCTTTTTCACGCCGTACTGCACGGCCTTGAACCATTTGCCCGACTGGTTGGGGGCGGCGCCGTGCGTTAAGTGCCCGCCCGCAGCAAGCGACTGGCCGAGGATGGTGTCGCCCGGCTGCAGGAGCGCCATGAATACGCCCTGATTCGCCTGCGAGCCGGAATTCGGCTGCACGTTGATATATGAGCAGTTAAAAAGCTTTTTAGCGCGGTCGATGGCGAGCTGCTCGGCCTTGTCGACATATTCGCAGCCGCCGTAGTAGCGCTTGCCGGGATAGCCCTCGGCGTACTTGTTGGTGAGCACCGAGCCCTGCGCGCGAAGCACCGCGTTGCTTACGATGTTTTCCGAAGCGATCAGCTCGATCTGGTTTTGCTGGCGGGAAAGCTCTTCCGCCACGGCGGCGTAGAGTTCGGGATCGGCTTGTGCGAGGGAGGCGTCGAAAAATGCGTTCATGGATTCGTCACTCGATTGCAGTTTGGGTTGGGCGGAGAGGGTCATAAAAAGATTTTTTCCTGTCTATAATTTAGCGATGCGCGCGGCGTGCCTGCCGCCTTCGAACCCGGTGGAGAGAAATTGCGCCAGCGCGTCTTTTGCCACTTCGGCGCTCACCAGCCGCGCACCGAGGCAAAGCACGTTGGCGTCGTTATGCTGGCGCGAGAGTTTCGCGGCTTCCGCGGTCTGGCAGAGCGCGGCGCGAACGCCCTTATGGCGATTGGCGGCGATCGACATGCCGATGCCGGAACCACAGATGAGCACGCCTTTCGCGTGGGGCGTTTTTTCGATTATCCCGGCGAGCGCATGCGCGTAGTCGGGATAATCTACCGATTGCGTGCCGTGCGCGCCGAGATCGTCCACGGCGTAGCCCTGCTGAAGAAGCGTGTTCTTCAGCAATTCCTTCAATTCGAAACCGGCGTGGTCGCTGGCTATGGCAATGGTCTTCGGATTCATGTACACACTATATATAGAGTACGTTTTGGCGCAACGGGATTGTTAATAACTCAATGGCTTGGCTCGATATCCTGCTTTATTTCAGCGCGGCATGCGCCGGGAGCGCCATAAATGCCGTGGCCGGAGGGGGAACTTTTCTTACTTTTCCGTTGCTTATAATGAACGGCCTGTCATCGGTACAGGCCAACGTCATGAGCACTATAGCGCTGTGGCCGGGCAGCGTGGCCAGCGCAGCCGCCTACCGGCAGGAGTTCCGCACCGAGCGCCGCAGGCTCCAGCCGTTCATATGGGTCAGCATCCTCGGCAGCGCGCTTGGCACATTTATCCTGCTTTCCACGCCCGAAACGACGTTTCAGGGGGCAGTGCCGTGGCTGATGCTTTTTGCCACCGCCATTTTTATTTTCGGGCGAAGCGGCATCAGCTGGCTCAAGCCGTTTTCGGGCGCAAGCACTGCGCCGCAACGCGCGCTTGGACTCGCGCTGCAATTCGCCATCGCCGTGTACGGCGGTTATTTCGGCGCCGGAATAGGCATCCTCATGCTCGCCATGCTGCAGGTGATGGGCATGTCGCACATCCACGAAATGAACGCCATGAAAACCATCCTCGGCAGCGCCATCAACGCAGTCGCGTTTACCGTGTTCATCGTCGCGGGCGCGGTAAACTGGCCGGTCGCATGCGTGATGATTCCCGGCGCGATTGCGGGCGGTTATCTCGGCGCGCGCGTCGCCATGAAAGTGCAGCCGCAGAAAATACGCATCTTCGTGAGCATTCTCGCCGTCGTAACGACCGCGTATTTTTTCGCCACGAAAATGTAATTCTTAGGTTGAGTCGCCGCACAAGACCGCTATACTCCCCCAAAGAATACTTGAACAAAGCGCAGGGAATCATGAACCAAACGAACCTTTCCGCGATTGACACCCCCTCGTCCGAAGGCGCTGCCAAGCAGGCCTACATCATCGTGCTGGGCAACGAAAAAGGCGGCTGCGGCAAAACCACCACCGCCATGCACCTCATGGTCGGGCTGCTCCGCCTCGGGTTCTCGGTCGGTTCGATCGACATCGACTCACGCCAGCGTTCGCTCTCGCGCTACCTCGAAAACCGCCGCCAGACCATGCTCAAGGAAGGCATCACCCTGCCCCAACCGCAGCACATCGTCGTGCAGCGCAGCCCGTTCAACATCGTGCAGGAAGCCGAGGCCGACGAGCATGAGCGCTTCGTGAAGGCGCTGTCGCGCGTGCGCGCCTCCAACGATTTCATCATCATCGATTCGCCGGGTTCCGACACCTATCTCTCGCGCCTCGCGCACGCCTACGCTGACACGCTCATCACCCCGATCAACGATTCCTTCGTCGATCTCGACGTGCTGGCTACGGTTGACGGGCAGACGATGAAAATCATCAAGCCGTCGATCTACAGCGAGATGATCTGGGAACAGAAACTGTCCCGCGCCAAGCGCGACGGCGGCTCCATCGAATGGATCGTCATGCGTAACCGCCTGTCGAACATCGACGCCAAGAACAAGCGCTTCATGACGCAGGTGACCACCGACCTCTCCCGCCGCATCGGCTTCCGCATGGCGCCGGGCTTCTCCGAACGCGTTATTTTCCGCGAGATGTTCCTGCAGGGCCTCACCGTGCTCGACATCATGGAAATCAGCAAGAGCAGCGTGTCCATGTCGCATATCGCCGCACGCCAGGAAGTGCGCGACCTGCTGAAAACCCTGCGTATCCCCGTGCTCGACGAGTACATCTATAAAACCAACGCACAGGAAGAAGCCGAAAAAGAGGCAGAAAAAGCTGAGAAAGCCAAGGAAAAAGCTAAGGCCGCCGAAGCCAAGGCCGCCGCCGCGGCAGCCGCGGCAACGGAAGCCGCCAGTGAAACGGCAACGGCCGAGGCGGCTACGGCAGCAAAATCCGAAGAAAGCACCGAGGAAAAGGCCGAGGAAAAATCCGAGGAAAAAACGGTTGCCGATGCCGCTATCGCTCCGGCGGCGACGGCACCCCTTACGGAAAAGGCCGCCAGCACTCCTGCGACCCCCACCGCCACGACCAGCGACAATGCGCTGGTGGAGATGGCGTCCTAAGCGGGCCGGATGCTTTTCTTCTGGCTGTTACTCGGCATCATCGTAACCATCGCCCTTTACCGCATCGTTAAAGCGCCGCCTGCAACCATGAGCAGCGAGGAAGCCCGCCAGATACTCGGCGTTTCCCAGGCCGCCACCGGCGAAGAAATCCGCGAAGCCCACCGCCGCCTTATCCAGAAAAACCATCCCGACGCCGGCGGCAGCGACTACCTCGCCGCCAAAATCAACCGGGCGAGAGACGTACTCCTGAGTGAGTGATATATGCTCAAAAGAAACAAACGCCTGATAATCGCTGCATTTGGCGTTATCGGAATCATCAACGGCATGCTGGCGCTATTTTTCGATGATACGTGCTGGTACGGACGTCATTGTTTACTGCCAGAGTCTGAAAATCGTTCCATCTTTGCTTTTCTTGTATGGAACAGTACATGTGTTGGGGCCAAATACATCGGAGGATGTTATAGCTGGTCCTCAGACCCCGTTTTTTTCAGTCTCAACCTATTCTTCAGTCTGGGCATTGGTATGATCTGCGTACTATACGCATTAGGACAAGGTAAAACCTAAAATGTCCCTTATCCGCTCCACCACCACCATCGGAGGCTATACGCTGCTGTCGCGCGTGCTCGGTTTCGTACGCGACATCACCATCGCCTCTTCCATCGGCGCAAGTTTTCTTTCGGACGCGTTCTTCATCGCGTTCAAGCTGCCGAATTTCCTGCGGCGGCTGTTCGCCGAGGGCGCGTTCAACTCGGCCTTCGTGCCGATGTTCGCCGGAATGCTGGCGGTGGAAGGCAAAGACCGCGCGCGCGTATTCGCCAGCGAGGCGATGTCGTTCCTGCTGGTGATATTGCTCGCGGTCACGGGTATTTTTATCCTGCTCATGCCGTGGCTGATGTATATCCTCGCGCCGGGCTTCATCGACAATCCCGAAAAATTCGAGCTGACCGTGACGCTCACGCGCATCACCATGCCGTATATATTATTCATCTCGCTGGTGTCGCTGCTCGGTGGCATCTTAAACAGCAACGATAAGTTCGCGGCGGTGGCGGCAACGCCCGTGATCATGAACCTCTGCCTGATCGCCATACCCACCTTAATCGCGCCGCTTACGCCCAACATGGCGTATGGGCTGGCGATCGCGGTGATGGTGTCGGGCGTAGCGCAATGGCTGTGGCTCGTGCATTTCTGCGGCAAGCTCGGGATGCTGCCCAAACTGCTGAAACCGAAGCTTACCCCCGACGTCAAAAAACTGCTGCTGCTCATAGCGCCCGTGGCGCTCGGCGCGGGCGTGGCGCAGATCAACCTGCTCGTCGACCTTATGATCGCGTCGCAGTTCGAAAACGGCGTGTCGTATCTTTATTATGCCGACCGCATCAACGAATTGCCGCTGGCGGTGATCGGCATCGCGGTAGGAACGGCACTGCTGCCGATGCTCTCGCGGCTGATCCGCGAAGGCAAAAAGGAAGAAGCGCTGAAAAGCCATAACCGCGCCATCGAGCTTGCCATGTTCATGAGCCTGCCCGCCGCGGTAGCGCTGGTGGTGCTTTCCGAACCGATCATCACGGTGATGTTCCAGCGCGGGGCGTTCGGCGCGGTGGAAACCGCCGCGACCTACAAAGCGCTGATGGCGTTCGCCGCCGGGCTTCCCGCCTTCATCCTCGTGAAGATCCTCACCCCGGGATTCTACGCGCATCAGGACACCAAGACACCGTTCAAGATCGCCACGCTCTGCATCGTCATCAATCTCGCGCTCAACCTGCTGCTAATGGTACCATTCCGCCATGTCGGGATGGCGATGGCCACCTCGATCGCCAGTTGGGTGAACGTGTCGCTTCTTGCCATCGTGCTGATCCGGCGGGAGTGGTTCGTGGTACTGCCGCAGGCGCTGCGGGAACTTGTGAAAATCGCAGGCGCCAGCGCACTGCTCGGAGTTCTGCTGTTCGTGGCACTGCCGCTGCTTGACGTATTCATGCATCGCGGCGAGATCATCCGCTTCACGGCGTTGTTTGTTTTCTCCGCGCTGGGAATGGGATTCTATTTCCTCGTATCATGGCTGTTCAACACCATGCAGATACGCGGCGGCCTGCGTAGCCTTTTCAGCCGTAAACCGGCCAGATAGTAAACCTAATCCTTGGATTCAGGAGCGGCGGGCTGCGGCGGCACATCGGGCAGGCGCTGAGCACGGGTGCGCTTCTGCAGCTCCGTGATAAGCTTTACCTGCTCGTCAGGCTTCATCGTCGTCCATTGCTGGCGCAGGGCGTTTTTGAACTTCTGGTCTTCCTCCCACTCGGCCTCGGTCATTTTTTCGAGCTTCTCAAGCCGCGCGCGCGCGCGGTCGCGGGCTTCCTGGAGCGTTTGCGGCGGCTGCTGGGGACGCGTCACCGCCTTCGCCTCGGGTGCGGGCGCTGCCTCGGGTGCCACTTGCTGGCCAGGCGTCGAATGCGGCAGGGGCTCGCGCGGCTTTCCGTCCGATGACGGCAACACAACCGGCGCTATAGACAGCGGCGGGGCTTCGCGTTTAAGATTAGCCGCAAGCGCACCGGAAGCGGCAAACGCCGCGGTCGCTGCAGTGATAATAAAGAGGCGCTGGTTCATGGGTGATATGCCTGAGATATGGGTGATTTATAGCACATTTCCCAATCGCGACGAAGCGTTTTCTGTCGCCGGAGCACTGCTGGAAAAACAGCTGATCGCCTGCGCCAACGTCCATAGCGAGGTCACCTCACTTTACCGCTGGGAAGGCGCTATCCAGAAGGAAGAAGAGGCCGTAATGGTCGCCAAGACCTCGGAAAACCGGGTAAAAGCCGCCATCGCGATGATCAAGGGCATGCATTCCTACCAGATCCCCTGCATCCTCGCCTACCCCGCCGGGGACGGCCTGCCCGCCTTCGCGCAATGGGTCGCCGCCGAAACCGCAGAAAAGTGATTGCATCACGACCGTATTATTGGCTAATAGTCTGGTTTCCCGGTTCGGGTTCATGGATTGGGGCGTAGCCAAGCGGTAAGGCAGCGGTTTTTGGTACCGCCATTCCCAGGTTCGATCCCTGGCGCCCCAGCCAACCCTAAGGTGCGAACTCCAGCACTTTTGTACCTGAGATTCCTAAGATCAACGCGTTCCGCGGCACTCCGGGCATAGGACGCCACTTCCTTCGCCTGAAATCAGAGACAAAATTCAGCCATTTTTGGGCAAAATCCGGCCCGTATCTCAAAGCCCGATTTTCGCGAGTGCACCCCTGAAACGTGCACTGAGACTTAGTTTGAAAGGGTTATCTCTTGCCACCCCAAAAAGGTCAAAAAATGGCATCTGAGACACTACCGATTAGTCCTCTTTAAACGCCCTGTTCATGCTATCGGTCAGTGGAGCGAAAAGGTAGGACACAAATGAGCGTGAGCCGGTGTTAATAAACACGTCGGCGGGCATGCCGGGATAAAGTTTGATACCGGCGCCCAGCCGATCGAGTTGCTTGCTATCTACTTCCACACGGGCCGTATAATACGATACGTTGTGCAGTCCCTGCTGCTCGCTGAACGCATCGGCGGAAACCTGTACGACTTCGCCCGTAAGCACCGGTAAGCGGCGTGATTTAAGAGCGGGGAACGTCACCCGCGACTGAAGCCCCGTATGCACAACATCGATATCTGTCGGCTCTACGCGCACTTCCAGTACGAGCTGATCGTCCTGCGGCACGATGTCCAGTATCGCCGCGCCGGGCGCCACCACACCACCGACCGTGTGGAACTTGAGGCCGGTTACCCTACCCTCCGATGGCGCGGCAACAACGGTACGCGTCATGACATCGCTGGCGGCGTCCAACTTCTTTTCAAGGTCGTTGATACGCGAGGCGACTTTCTCGAACTCCTCGGCGATGTAGTTGGAAAACTCGTTTTCAAGGTTGATGACTTCCATGTCCATTTCGGTCATACTTTGCTCGGCCTTCGCAATAAGTGCGGCATACTCCCCCTCGCTACCGAGCAGTCCTTCACCCTGGCGCTGCAGTGATAACAGGCGCGGTTTGGTGGAAAGCCCCTGTTTCAAGAGCTTCTGCACCGAATCTATTTCCTCGTTGATCAGGGCATGCTGGCTTTTGGCGCTTTCGAGCTGCGCACTAAGCCCTGCCATCTCCTCCCTCGACTTGGTGATACGTTGTTTGAGGGTAGCTAGCTTTCCGGCCTGCGCGTCGCGCTGAGTCTTGAACAGGTCGGCCTGTGTCCTAAGGGTTTTTTTCAACTCGGGAGAATCCTTCGCGGCTTCGAGCATGGCCTCAGGAAATTCGAGATCCCCCTTATTTTCCTTTAACGCCTGTAGACGCAACTCAGCGGCGCGCGCTATCCAAAGCTCATTTTGCACGAGATCGCGGCTGGCCTTGGGCGCAATGTCGCTGATTTCCACCAACGGCTGCCCTTCTTTCACCAAATCGCCTTCCTTGACAAGGATGGCCTTCACGACGCCGCCTTCCAGATGCTGCACGGTCTTCCGCTTCGACGAAACCGCCACACTGCCTTTGGCTATGGCGGCGCTATCGATGGGCACCAGCATACCGAATACCAGCGTGACAAACGCAATTGCCGCTACCACTATCATCCCGACGCGTAATGGCGCATAGACGCTGGCGACCGCAGGGTTTTTCCCTTTATAGTGACGGTTCCCAACGATTCGTATGAATGCATCCACGAGCCGGATCGTGCGCTCGACATGCTGGGATTGCTCTGCTTTTATAAGAAGAGCTTTCAATGTTTCAGGAAATGTCTTCAAGGCGGCCTGAAAAGTCATGCAGATATCTCCACACGCTTCGGCTTCGGGTTCTGCCTCGCCATCAATTCTTTCGCTACCTGCTGGGCAGGTCCGAACATATCCACGGCGCCATCCCTGAGCACCAATAATTTATCCACATGCGCCAGAAGCGATTTGCGATGCGTAACCACCAGCGTTGTAATGCACCGCTGCTTTGCCAGTGACAAAGCCGAAAGCAACGCCTGTTGGCCTGTGTCATCCAGATTGGCATCGGGTTCGTCAAGAACCATGAGACACGGCTCGCCATAAAATGCGCGCGCTAAACCAATACGCTGGCGTTGCCCGGCTGAGAGCAATGCACCGCCCATACCGATTTCCGTATCGTAGCCTTTAGGCAGACGGAGAATCAGTTCGTGAGCATTAGCCATCTGTGCCGCCTGCACAATCCGCTCAGGCGTAGCATCCTCGCGGAAACGGGCGATATTGTCGCGGACGCTGCCGCCGAACAATTCTACATCCTGCGGCAAATAACCGACATACTTTCCGAAATCCGCCCGCGTCCAGCGCCAAACATCGGCGCCGTCCAGCCGAACCACGCCTGAGGCTGGAGGATATACACCCGTCAGCAACCGCAGCAGGGTGGATTTCCCTGAACCGCTTGGACCGATAATACCCAGTATTTCCCCCGGCTCCAGCGCCAGGCTGACGTTCCTGAGAATAGGCTGGTCGCGCCCCGCCACACCATACACCAGACGCTCGATAGAAATGCGTCCCGAAGGCGCAGGCAGCGACATTGCCTCTCCCCTTCCCTTTGCGGCGGCAAAGGTTTCCGTCAGGCGCTTATAAGCGGCTTTCGTATCGTTCAGAAGTTTCCAGCTGCCGATGGCATTTTCAAATGGAGCAAGCGCGCGGCTTGCCAGAATCGATGCGGCGATGATGGCGCCGGTCGTTACAGCGCCATCCAGCGCAAGCCATGCGGCAAGGCAAGTGACCAACACCTGCAAGGAAAGCCGGACAAACTTGGTAAATCCCTGTATCGCGGAAGAGCGCCCGCCCGCCACGGCCTGCAAGCCGGTAGCCTCCTGCTGAACAACCTTCCAGCGCCGCGAGAGCGCGTCACCCATACCCATCGCCTCGGTAACTTCGGCATTACGCGTCGCCGCTTCCAGCTCCTGCATATTGCGCAGATGCACGGCAGTCGCTTCAGCAGAGGGCTTGCGCATCATGGCTTCAGAGAGCCATGCTAACGCCAGCAAAAGCACCGCACCGAACGTAACAAGCAGGCCAAGCGAGGCATGAACGATGAACAGCACGGCGATATAAACCACCGACCACGGTGCATCCATGAACACCGTAAGGCCGTTGCCGCCGATAAACTGCCGGATTGTTCCGGCATCACGCAGGGGCTGCGAACCTCTTACGCCGCCTGCCGCCTGCGCCAACACGAGCGGCAACAGCTGGTCGGAGATATGGTCGTAGAACCAGTCACCGGCCCGAAGCATTACTACGCTGCGCAGCGCATGCAAAAGCCCTACGGCAACAAAGCAGGCGATCATCATCAGCGTAAGCCAAAGGAGCGTCGCCAGACTCCCGGTGCCCATGACACGGTCGAGTACTTGTAACGAATAGAGAGAAACGGGTAGAATCAATAAGTTGATGACAAAACTTATTACCCCAGTTGCTATGGCAACAGGCTTAAGGTATTCAAGTGCTCTGGTAAGTGGCGTCATATTTATTGATCGAACCTACCGCAACAAAAAGTTAATTTACACGACTTTTTATTTACCATTATCTATGCGCCATCATTCCACCATTATTTTATTATTACTAGCAATTTCACCATCTTACGTACTGGCGGATGATTTTTCTGATACGCTTAAGGATGTGATGAATAACCATCCAGCGATCAAAGCGGAGGAAGAAGCGCTAGCCGCACTGCACACTACGGTGCCGGAGGCCTATACCGGTTTTCTCCCTACTGCTACCGCCGGATACGATCGCGGTCGCCAAAAAGTGAGATACAACGCTCTGCAACCGCAATATGAGAACGTCACCGGCAAGGAGCTGACCGTCACCCAACCAATTTTCAATGGCGGAGATACAATAGCGCGAATCGGTGCGGCCAAGGCGCGCTATAAAGCCGGGCAAGCGCGTTTTAGTCTGGAGAAGCAGGATATCCTGCTGCGGGCAATCGGCGCCTATGTAGGAGTCGCCGAGAAACAGCAGGCGCTTTCAATCGCAAATGAGAACGTCAAGACCCTTACCTCGCACCTGCAAGCCACTAAAACCCAATTTTCCTTCGGCGAACTCACCGTCACAGACGTATCGCAATCCGAAACCCGTCTGGCGCGGGCGCGGGCGGAACTACGAGATGCCGAGGCCTCGCTAGCAATGGCCAACGCGGCTTATGCCCGAGACGTTGGAAAAACGCCACACGACAAAACGCTACCGCCGCTGCCTGAAGCACTTCTCCCTAAAACCGGGGAAGAAGCCGACGCCAGAGCGAGCAACAATCCGGCGGTGCAGGAAGCCGGGCAAAATGAAAAAGCAGCCCGCTATACGGTCGGTAGCCGATACGCTGCCTTTCTGCCGGACGTAAACGTCCAGGGCCGAATCGACAATCGCGAGGGATCCAGCACACCCGCCACATATTCCAGTGATAGCCGCGCTCTCATGCTGCAGGTTTCGGTTCCAATCTTCCAAGGCGGCGCAGAATATACACGCTTAAGCGAAGCGAAGCATCAGCGCGCGCGGGCACGGTTCGAGATCATAGATACAGGCAAGGCAGTACGCGAAGAAGCCATGCGCCAGTGGCAGGATTTCAGTGCTGCAGGCGATGTGGTAGAAGCCTACGGGGAATCGCTCGCCGCAGCTGAAAAAGCACTCAGGAGCGTGCGCGTCGAGCGTAAAGAGGGAACGCGTACCGTCCTCGACGTGCTAAACGCTCAGGAAGAGGTGTTCGCCGCACAAGTAAACCTGCTTCGTGCCAAATCGCGGCATGTGCTTTCCGCATACCGGCTGCTCGCCTCCACCGGCATGCTGGAACAGGCGATAGCGCCCTCCGTTTCAACAGCGGACGCCACTGCCTCAACCGAAACATTGCTACCGGCTTCTTCACCTCCGTTAGCAGAACCGACTTCATTGAAGTTGGACTCGCCCGAGAAAAACGTTCGTTCGCTTTCTGAAAGTGATTGCAAGAAATCTTCTCAAGAGGAGATCATCATCGAGGCTGCGCCTTTCTTGATTGGAATGGAAGAATTTAATAAGCATTCTACCGTATGCAGCCAAGCGGGTTGGATCATGTAATCCAAATAGCTTTCAGTAAAAATTCAATTCCCGATTGTTCCTTTATGGAACTCTTCCTAATCGTTGACCCGTGTAAATAAACCCGCTAATCCTGTCTTGTACTATCCAGTGTTAACTTTCATAAATGAGGAGAAGCTTATGGCATTATTCAACGGAACCGTTAGCGACGACATTCTAATCGGCACGGAAGTTGAGGACACGATCCTTGGCAACGCCGGCAACGACTGGCTGTTCGGCTGGTTCGGCAACGACACGATCGACGGCGGCAGCGGAAGCGATGTCATTTACGGCGGCGACGGCAATGATACCATCCTCGGCGGCAGCGACGCCGGCGCCGATACGATCTTCGGCGAGGCCGGTAACGACACCATAGACGGCGGCAGCGGTGACGATGCCATCAGCGGCGGCGATAACGACGATGTAATCGTTGGCGGAAGCGGCAACGATATTATTTCCGGCGATGCAGGCGTCGACGTGCTCGTAGGCGGTAGCGGCAACGACTACGTAAGCGGCGGCGAAGGCGGCGATACTCTTGATGGCGGCAGCGGAGACGACTCCCTGCTCGGCGACGCTGGCAACGACCAGATCACCGGCGGTACCGGCAACGATGTGATGCTGGGCGGCGACAATGACGATGGCCTGACGGGCGATGCCGGCAGCGATTATATCGACGGTGGCACGGGTGTGGACGTGATCTATGGCGGCGCAGACGGCGACCTGCTTGCAGGTGGCGCTGACACCGACTTCTTCGTTTACGGTAATCTCGCCGATTCATCGCTCACGACAGGCTCTGACCTCATCACCGATTTCACCAATGGCGAGGATTTCATTTTCCTCGCGGGTCTTGGCTTCACTGACATCGTCGCTGGCGCTGCCTCAGGCACAACGCTGGGCTATGCGTTCGACGGCGCCAACACACTGATTACTGCCGACGGTTCGGATTTTGTGCTCGCCCTCTCCGGCGACATCGCACTGTCCAATGCGGATTTCCTGTTTGCTTAATTACAGGGATCCGACTCACAGGAAAGAAGGGGCTTCGCGCCCCTTCTTTTTTTATGCCTACAATATAAAATCTGCCGCTACCAACGTATGCAAACCGACGATCTGGATTTCGGAGTCCAGCGTACCGTTACCATCGAAATCTACCCCCAGAATGGTGTCGTTTTCGATATGTTCATAGCGCGTTTCCTTGCCGGTGCCCGTAAAGGTTCCGGTACCGATAAAAATGAACCCAGAGAGCAAGCCGATAGTCAGTTTATCATTATTGGCCTGACTGAAATCCCAGATAATATCGCGGTTACCAGCACCGATGCCAGAATCTCCGCTTGAAAACATGAACAGATCGCCGTTCGCGCCGCCATACAGATCGTCCTTGTCGGCACTACCGGAAATGATGTCCTTACCAGCGCCACCGGCGATGAAATCGTTGCCATCGCCGCCTTTCATGAGGGTAAGCCCTCCGTCACCGCTTAGCAGCACATCGTTACCCGCGCCGCCATCGAGTACATCGAAGTTTATGCCGTCGGTGCCGTTATTGCCGCCACCTTCCAGCCAGTCGTCGCCATCCTCGCCGTAAAGTTGGTCAGCTCCGACATAGGACTCGCTGCCGTCGAAATCGCCGAACAGGTAATCGTTTCCTGATCCTCCGTAGAGGCTATCGCTCCCTTCCATCCCAAAC
>CAZBUX010000021.1:0-12917 GCA_964495185.1 uncultured Rickettsiales bacterium
TCGAACAGGCGCGCGCCCTGGAAAACCTCATCGCCTTCTTCAAGGTCGATGAAAACGGCGGCGAAACCGCGCATGAGGCTCCGGCTGCCGCCACTAAACCGGCGATCGTCAAATCCTCTCCGGCGAAGAAACCAGTGGCCAAGCAGACTGGCGCGGTGGCGCGCATATCGTCCGGCCATGCCGTCAAGGCAGTCGCGGGCGGCGCTCCTGCCCATGATAACGGCTGGGAAGAATTTTAAGCACCGATGGAAAGCCAGCCCATGAGCAAGGCAGCGCAGATACAGGCACAGCGGGAATTCGAATTTACCGATTCGCATTTCCGCTTCCTGGCCAAGCTTGCCAACACGCGAACCGGCATCGTGCTGGCGGACCACAAGCGCGACATGGTGTATGGGCGCCTTGTCCGCCGCCTGCGCGCGCTAAAGCTCGACAGCTTCACCGCGTACTGCGAGTTACTGCAATCGGAAGCAGGCGAAGCAGAGATGGGCAACCTCGTCAACGCCATCACCACCAACTTAACCAGCTTCTACCGTGAAGCGCATCATTTCGAACATCTGGCGGAAGTACTCAGGGAAACGACCACAAAGCAACCCTCTGGCCGTATCCGCCTTTGGTCGTCAGCCTGTTCGTCAGGCATGGAACCTTATTCCATGGCCATGACCGTGCGCAGCGCCATCTCCGACCTCGGCAAATGGGATACGCGCATTCTCGCCACAGACATCGACACCAACATGGTCAATACGGGCGCCACTGGCGAATACAGCGCCTCCGACGTGGAAGACGTGCCTTCCGAATGCAAGAAATACATTCAGCGCGGCGCAAGTGCAGGACGCGTGCGCATGAGCGACGAACTGAAAAGCCTTATCGCCTTCAAGCAGCTCAACCTGCTCGAAAGCTGGCCGATGAAAGGCCCGTTCGATGCCATTTTCTGCCGCAACGTCGTGATTTATTTCGACAAGCCGACCAAGCAAAAACTCTTCGCACGCATGGCGGATATCATTAAGCCGGGTGGATGGCTCTACATCGGCCATTCGGAAAACCTGCACGGCATCACCGATCGTTTCGAACTACAGGGTCGTACCGTTTACCGGAGAGTAAAATGAGACAGCGCGACCATAAACCATCGGTACCCGCCGACCGGCGCAAGATCATCGAACCGGATGCCTTCACCGGCGTCAAGCGTAGCTTCGATCCGAAAACAGGCATGCAGGTAGTGAAAATATTCTCCGGCGACTGGTATGTGTCCACGGAAAAAAATGAAATGCTGACGACGATTCTTGGCTCCTGCGTCTCCGCCTGCATCCGCGACACCGCGCTCAATATCGGCGGCATGAACCATTTCCTGCTTCCCGGCGACGATACGATGGTCGCAGAGCACAGTGACGCCGCACGCTACGGACTGTTCGCGATGGAAAGCCTGATCAACGGCATCCTCAAGGCAGGTGGGCAGAAGAACCGCCTGGAAGTGAAAGTGTTCGGCGGCGGCAACGTGATCAACAACTCCACTAAAATCGGCTCGAAGAACGCCTCTTTCATTCGTAACTTCCTGCGCCAGGAAGGCTACCGCATCGTTTCGGAGGATCTCGAAGGCGATTATCCGAGGCGCATCAATTATTTTCCCGAGACCGGCAAAGTGATGATGCGCAAACTTCATCGCAAGGAAGACTTCCGCGTGGTGGACGAAGAAGCACGCTTCAGCAAATCCATCACCGTCAAACCCGTCGAAGGCGACATCGATCTTTTCTAAGGCAATATATGAAAAAAATAAAAACGCTTATTGTCGACGACTCGGCTCTGATCCGCGAGCTGCTGAAATCCATGCTGTCAGGACAGCCGGATATCGAAGTGGTGGACACCGCGGTCGACCCTTTCGACGCGCGTGAAAAAATCAAACTGCACAACCCCGACGTCGTCACGCTCGATATCGAAATGCCGAAAATGGACGGGCTGTCGTTTCTGGAAAAAATCATGACGCTGCGGCCCATGCCCGTCGTTATGGTCTCTACCCTCACCCAGAAAGGCGCGTCCGAAACACTGCGCGCTCTGGAAATAGGCGCCTTCGATTACATCAGCAAGCCTACCGGCGCTATCGCCGGGGATATCATGAAGAAGCTGGAAACGGAGCTGCTGGAGAAAGTGCGCGGCGCGGCGCGCGCGAACATGTCTATGCGCCGCCAGGCGAAAGCGGAGCCATCGGCATCTTCCGTGCTTAAATTCACTCCGCCCGCCGGAGCAGGCAGCATCATCGCCATCGGTTCCTCGACCGGCGGCGTCGAGGCCCTGCGGGATATTTTTCAGGTACTGCCCGCCAATTCTCCGCCGATCGTTATCGTCCAGCACATGCCCGCGCAATTCACGCCTTCCTTCGCGGCACGGCTCGACTCGCTGTCGAAGGTCACCGTCTGCGAAGCGAAAACCGGCATGAAGCTACAGCAGGGCCATGCGCTGCTTGCGCCCGGCGGGAAACATTTGTCGGTGGTGAAGTCGGGCAAGGACTGGGTATGCGAAGTCGTCCCCGGCGAACCGGTTTCCGGGCACTGCCCGTCGGTTGACGTGATGTTCAATTCGGTAGCGGAAAAAATCGGCGCTCGCGCAGTGGGCGTCATCCTCACCGGCATGGGCAGGGACGGCGCCGCCGGCATGCTGAAAATGCGTGAAAGCGGCGCGTACAATATCGGCCAGAACGAAAGCAGCTGCGTCGTTTACGGCATGCCTAAAGCCGCCATGGCGGCAGGCGGTGTCCATACCGAATTGCCGCTATCCGATATCCCGGCTCATATGCTTGCATTCTGCGAACGCGAAAGGAAAAGCGCCCATGCCTCCTAAACCCGTTCCTCCCCTGCCGGCCGTTAATCAGGAAACGAACGCCGCGCTGAGCAGCACGCTGACCATCGCGTCGGTGGGCATCGCCACACTGAATATGCTCGAAACCCTGCTCCCCGCCGCAGCCGCCGAAGTCGAGCGCGAAAGCAAAGTGCTCGCCGATAATTTCACCACGCTGATCGAACACGTGAATTCCCAGTGCAATCCGCCGCTCCCTATTTCCGAAGCCATCGCCGGCATCATCATGGGCATGCAGTTTCAGGATCGCAACACTCAGATCATGGAAAACGTCACTGCCATCCTTGAGCGCTACCGCAACATGCTGGAAGAGGTATGCAGCAACATCGAATCCATGCGCAACGGCCAGGGCTCCAACGGCCACGATATAGCGGAAGCGGTGGAACACATACTTTCGGGCATCCGCCTAAGCGACATCCGCACGCGCTACATGGCGGCGCTGAAGAAAGCGAAAGTTCACGATTCGGGAGATGAAAAACCCGATACCGGAGCAAGTCAGAATGAAATCGAATTATTTTAAGGAGAAGTGATATGGCGGTAGATAAACAAATGAAAATCCTGATCGTCGATGATTTCAAGACGATGCTGAAGATCATCGACAGCCTGCTTAGGCAGCTCGGCTTCAGGAATATCGACGAAGCGACAGACGGCCAGCACGCGCTGGCGAAGATGAAAGAAAACAAATACGACCTCATCCTGTCCGACTGGAACATGGAGCCGATGAGCGGTCTCGACCTGCTCAAGGCCGTGCGCGCCAATCCCGAAACCAAGAGCGTTCCGTTTTTGCTTATTACCGCCGAAAGCAAAGTGGAAAACATCATCGCCGCCAAGCAGGCAGGGGTAAACAATTACATCGTCAAGCCGTTCAATGCCGTGACGCTCAAGGAAAAACTGACCGCCGTTCTCGGAAATTTCTAAACAGCAGGAAGGATAGTTATGCTTAAAACGGAAGAATACCGATCGTTCCTGCCGCCCGGATTGCTCGCGCAGATCGAGGAAATCAGCGCGCTGCTCAGCCAGCTTCAGGGTGAAGCGGCGGGGCTGGCGCACCATACCGACGTTGGCGACGCCAGCGCGCAATTGCAAAACGTTCTGGAATCGACGGAAGAAGCGACCACGCATATCCTCGATGCGGCGACCGCCATACAAAGCATCGCCGACGTATTCACGTCCCCGGACGAAGCGCAGCGCGTGCGCGATCATGTGACTAAAATCTACGAGGCCTGCAACTTTCAGGATGTCTCGGGGCAACGCATCAAGAAAGTGCTGAAAGTGCTCGGGACGCTGGAAGTGCGGATCGCGAAACTGGCGGAATCGGCCAGGACAAGCGGACGCGCCGAGGCCATCGACACCGGGCATTCGACCGATAAGCTGGCGCAGGGACCTCAGCTCAAGAAGGATACGCCGAACCAGCAGGATATCGACAAGCTGTTCGCTTCGACCAAGAAATCATAGCGATTGCAGGTAATCCCTGGCGCGTTGCGTTTCGCGCCGGATATTTTCCAGCAGCAGCGCCGTGTTCTCGTAGGTAAAATCGGTGCATTGCTCAGCTTCACGGCACTGCTCGACCAAAGCCGCCATGCCGATATTGGCCGCCGATCCCTTCAGGTAATGGGCAGCGGCTTTCCATGCGGGAAATTCGTCGCGACGGCGCGAATGTTCCATTACCTTTATTTTTTCTTCCACCTGCCTGAAGAAAATCGCAAGCATCTCACGCTGTTCTTCGGGATTGTCGGAAATTAGGCTCAGGCGGCGCATATCTATCACCGCCTGCTGCGATAACGTCACAGAACCTTCGGGCTTTTCACCAGCACCGGAAAGTACGAATCGCCGGTTGAGCAGCTCTTTGAATTTCACCGGGTCGATAGGCTTGCTCAGGTATTCGTCCATACCGGCGTTCAGGCATATTTCACGATCGCCCGCCATGGCGTTCGCAGTAATCGCCACGATGAAATTGCGTTCGCCATCCGCCTTCATTTCCTCCTGCCGGCGAATTTCCTGCGTCGCCTCATAGCCGTCTTTTTCCGGCATCTGGCAATCCATGAAAATGATGTCGTAGCGATGCCTGGAAAACAGCTGCAGCGCTTCGTTGCCGTTTTCCGCAAGATCGATATGCGAGAATCCGGATTTTTTCAGCAGCTTCGTCAGCAATACCTGATTGACGGGGTGATCTTCGGCGATCAGCACGCGCGCGCTTCCGGCGGGAATGCGCCGCAATTCCACGGGGCATATGCCGATGCCGTTTGACGAAGCATCCGCCGCGAACGATTGCGCAGGCATGGTAAACCAGAAGCGCGACCCCTGCCCCACCGCGCTTTCGAAACCGATAGTTCCGCCCATAAGCTCGATAAGCTGCTTGGTGATGGCAAGCCCAAGCCCCGTGCCGCCGTATTTCCGGTTAATAGAAGCATCGCCCTGCATAAACTTTTTAAATATATCCGGCTGCTTCGAGGCGGGAATACCGATGCCTGTATCTTTTACCTCACAGGAAATCCGTGAATTCACCTCATCGTATTCGAGCCGGACATCGACACTGCCCTGTGACGTAAACTTAATGGCATTACCGACAAGATTAGTTACTATCTGCGCGAAACGCCCGGGATCACCCTGCACGGTAAGCGTCGTGTCCGCCGGAACCAGATATGTCAGCTTCACGTCTTTTGCCGCCGCCAGCGGTTCAAGCAGTTTTACCGTGCGCGCAAACGCATCACCAATATTGAAGCGTATGTTTTCCAGCTTAAGTTCTTGCGCCTCGATCTTCGACAGGTCGAGGATATCGTTTAGAAGCAAAAGCAGATTGCGCGCCGAGTGGTTGATAGTAGCGATGTATTCTTTCTGCTCGCTGCTCAGTTTCGTATCGAGCAGCAGGTGCGCCATGCCCATGATACCGTTCATAGGTGTGCGGATTTCATGGCTCATATTGGCGAGGAACAAGCTCTTGGCGGTGTTCGCCGCTTCCGCCTGCTCCTTGGCGTATGCCGTATCCTTGAACACCTGAATGGCCCGCGCCATCTGCCCGATTTCGTCGCCGCGCGATTGCGAAGGTATCGCCGTCTCCATCCTGCCTGCGGAAAGATCGCGCATGGTGCGGGTAATGGCCTGAATAGGACGCACCAGATAGCTAACGATAATGTAAATCAGCAGGCCCTGCAGCAGAAGGAACCATGCCGCCTGTATCATCATCTCTTTAAGGTAGGCGCTAAGCTGCCGGTGTATCCGCTCCTTGCTGACGATGATCGTCACTTCGCCCAGCTTGTCGACTTTACCTGCCATGGTGCGATGGATTGGACTATGGATAGTAAGCTGCTCAAACGCCGAAGTGCTTTTATCAACCGGCTCAGCCACTTCGTTTACGACATTACCGCTAACATCGGTAATCACGATCCTCACGATTTCTTCATCTTCCAAAGCACCGGCAGTGGCGTTACGCACGTAACCCATGTTGAAATCCCACATGGCCTGCGCGATACTTGCCGCCAGCAAATCCGATTGCAGCTGCATGCGGCGGGTAAGAGCTTTGTCATATTCCCCCTGCTCCTGACCGGCATGGTGATAGATCATCAGCCCGAAAGGCAGCATGTTCGCCACACCGACAAGCACCAGCGCACGTACTAGCAGCGAAAATCGCGTTCCGTTCATGGCGCGCTCAGCCCGTAGGATTTATACATCGCCGCCAGCGTCCCTTCGGCTTGTAAGCGAACGACGCCCCGGTCGAACTGGCGCGCAAGATCGCGCGAGCGTGACAGCGCGGGCGAGAAAGCGAGGTAGACGTTCCCCTGCGGAACGCTGCCGACACGCCTGATTTTTTTCTCGAGCTTCATCTGCAACAACTTGTAATCCATGACGGCGCGGGTTTCGACAACGACATCGATATGCCTCGCCAGCAACTTACGGATGTTCTGTTCCAGCGCGTCGTCGCCACCGACTTCCTGCACCATGTCCGGGATTTTCCGCATTTTATCGAGATAACGCATCGTTTTCTCATCATAGCCGTATTCATGGATAACGCCGATACGCTGCCCGGCAAGCGATTCGATCGTTTCAAATACAAGCGGATTTTCTGCAAGCACGTAAAAATCATCCATGATGTGATATACGGGCCGCTTAGGGAAAATCAGCGTCGGATCATCCATCTTGTTGGCGCCGATCACGGCGTCGACACGCCCCGCGCGCACCTCTTCCAGCGCCCGCGACCATGACATGACGACGTAGCGGATCTCATAGCCAAGCGGCTCAAAAACCTGCCGCGCCAGGTCGATACCGATACCTTCCGGCTTCGCGTCCGGGGCGCAATTGATAGGACACCATATATCGGCGGCGATAGTGAGCACTTTCTGTGAATCTTCGCCCGCCGCCGATGGCGCCGATGACAATACGCAACCGGCCAGCAGGCAAAACACCAACCGCCCGATGCTGCGCAACCCATGTTTTTTATGCCCAATGCGACTCATAAGGAGAGCATGCCATAGCGCTATTAACATTAGGTTTATAAGCTGCCGTATTAAAAGAAGTTTTTATATGCGATTCTATAAACGAGAATTTTTGCTGGAATTCAGGGCGCCATCCGATTTAACCAAATGTTTTATATAGATATTTATATCGAAATATCTGGTACGTCGCTTGCAATACCATCTGGTAGGAGGCATTATGAAGCTCATTACACAGAACACCGAGGCCATACTCTTCGAAAAGGCAAAAGCGATGGCCACGCAGCACGATAGCTGGCGCTGCCTCTATATCAACTTTTCCGATAACCGCGAACAGTATAGCGAAGGCCTGCGCACTCATGTGGTCACCAATATCCTGAAGGACCTGCTGGAAAGCGAGGACGGCTATGTGTATCTCTGCGGCGATGGAGACGTTTTCATTCTGTTTCAGGGAAAGATTTCCGTAGTGCTCGATCGCCTGGGCGAAACGTTCAGGGGATTAGCAGGAGGGCACGGTACGGCGCAGCCGGAAGACGAGCTGTATACTATTTTCGATTTAAGCAGGCACTGGCAGATTTTTTTCACCCTGTGCAAAAACAAAGCGGCTCAGGCTGCGCCAGAAAAGGTAAAAGCGATCCAGTCCGCGCCGCAGGCCGCAAAAAAGTTCCAGCTCCCCGAAATGGACGCGCAGCTTTTCCAAGCAGCGGCAGCAAGACGCGGAAATCGCAACCGCCTTTCCATACTGGTGGTCGAAGACGACGCCTTCACGCGCAAATTGCTGCTGACGACGCTCAAGAACGATTTCGACATATCGGAAACGGACGACGCCGCCTCGGCGATGCGCGCGTACGACAGCCTCGCGCCTGATATTGTGTTTCTTGATATAGAGCTCCCCGATGCCAGCGGTCATGTGGTGCTTGGCAAGCTGCTTGCTTTCGATCCGAATGCGTTCGTCGTCATGCTGTCGGGAAACAGCAATAAGGAAAACATCCTGGCATCGCTTGAGAAAGGCGCGAAAGGCTTCGTCACCAAACCTTTCGCCAAGGAAAAGCTCATGCATTACCTGCGCCAGTGCGAAACCGTGCGCAACAGCAAGGCGTCAGCGCCGCAACAACATGGAAAGGCCGGCTTATGAAAAACCTGATCACAACGGATTCACACGAATTCCGCATGGTTCCAAGCCAGCTGCTGCTGGAACCGCAGCGCATGACCGATCGCAAGGCGCGCTCCCCGCTGCACGTACTCATCATCGAAGACGACCCGGTCACGCAGCACCTCGTTACGCAGTTGCTGGGCGGCACGTATTGCGTGCGCAGCTGCGACAATCCTTTCGACGCGGTCAACGAATACCTGGCCTTCCTGCCTGATCTCGTGTTCATCGACATCAACCTCGGCAGCGGCGAATACCACGGCATGGACGTGCTGCATACCATCATGCGCCATGACCCGAACGCCTACGCCGTCATCATGACCGCGCACGAATGCGATGATAACAAGGACGTCGCCAGGATGCTCGGAGCGAAAGGTTTTATCGGCAAACCGTTTACGCGTCTTGGCGTCATGCGCCAGATGCAGGAATGCGAACTCGCCAAGGGGAAATAGGAGCCGTTATGGATCTTCCGCGCCTGCTTGCACAGATTCCCGATTACACCAACGACGCCCTCATCATCACCGAGGCGGGCGAGCTGAGCAATCCCGGCCCGCGCATCGTTTATGTGAATCAGGCGTTCGTGCGCCTCACCGGCTACGCCCCGGAAGAAGTCATAGGCAAAACGCCGCGCATGCTGCAAGGCCCGAAGACCGACCGCGAAACACTCCTGCGCATCGGGAAATCCCTGCGCGAGCAAAAGCCGATCGTCGTCGAAGTCGTGAACTACTCCAAGCAGAAGCACGAATACTGGGTAGAGCTTTCCATCAGCCCCGTGCTGAACGATCAGGGCGTCTGCACGCATTTTATTTCTATCGAAAAAGATATCACCGAACGCCGCGTCATGCAGGAAGCGGCGGAACAGCAGGCCATTGAATTCTTAAGCAGCGAACTGCGCACGCGCGCGATACTGCACAGCATCGTCGACGGCATTATCACGCTGTCGCCCAACGGCATCATCGAATCGCTGAGCCCCGCGGCGGAACGCATGTTCGGCCAGGACGCGCTGGATCTTGAAAATATGCGCATTACCGGGTTGTTTGCCGCATCATCCCACGACGAAATAGAAGCGTTTCTTACCAATCCTCAGTGCAGCACCCGTCCGCACGAACTGCAGGCGCTGCATAAAAACGGGAACCAGTTCATCGCCGAGGTTAGCGTCAGCCGCATCGAATGCGGCCAGAAACCGACGCTGGTGATGGCTGTTCGCGACATCACCGAACAGAAAAAACTTCTGATGCAGATGAGAATGGCCAACCTGCGCGCCGAGGCCACGGCGCTGGAGCTGCAGGAGCACCTGAAAGAAGCTAACGAACTGCGCAAAAAAGCGGAAGAAGCCAACATGGCGAAAAGTAATTTCCTCGCCAATATGAGCCATGAGCTGCGTACGCCGATGAACGCCATGCTCGGCATGTGCGGCCTTCTCCTGGAAAGCCCGCTTGATGCCGAGCAGATGGAATGTGCGCGCACGGTGCACGGCGCAGGGGAAAACCTGCTGGCGCTGCTTAACGATATCCTCGACATTTCCAAGGTAGAGTCCGGAGACCTGACGCTGGAGAATGTCCCGTTCGACATATCCGCCATGCTATCGGACATACGTAAACTGTTCGGGCAGGCGGCACAGGAACGCAGGCTGTCCTTCAGCCTCGATGCCGATCCGCTTCTACCATCATGCATCATGGGCGACCCCTCGCGTCTCCAGCAGGTACTGCATAACCTCATCAGCAACGCGCTGAAATTCACGCCGCAGGGCAGCGTGGTCCTTACCGTGGGCATGGAAAGCGCCGGGCGCCTGCGTTTCGCGGTGACCGACACCGGCATCGGCATTCCCGAAGACAAACTTGGCGCGATATTTGACAAGTTCACGCAGGCCGACGCCTCCACCACGCGCAAATACGGCGGCACGGGACTCGGGCTCGCCATCACGAAAGAGCTGGCGCAACTCATGGGCGGCACGATCACGGTGGAAAGCCGTGTCGGTTCCGGTTCGACGTTCATATTGAGCCTGCCCATGACGCTGGCGGAAAAAGATGCGGCGCCCGTTAACCGCGCGCCCGCGCAGGCAGCGAGCGAAACGATGGCGCTGAGAGACGTGCGCATGCTGGTAGTGGACGATCACCCGATCAACCTGCAGTTCATCCGCAAGCTGCTTGGCCGCATGGGCGCCTGTCATATCGACACAGCCGAGAATGGCCGCGAGGCACTCGCGCTGATCGCCGCTGCGCATTACGACATCGTATTCATGGATTGCCAGATGCCTGAACTGGATGGGTACGAGGCGACCATGGCGCTCAGGCAGCGGGAATCGGTGTCAGGCGGGAGGCATCTCCCCATCATCGCCATGACCGCCAACGCCATGGTCGGCGACCGCGAAAAATGCCTGCATGCCGGCATGGACGATTATGTCAGCAAACCGATCCGCCCCGCAGCGCTCACGGCGGTTTTCGCACGCTGGCTCCCGGCGCAGGAAAGTGTAGACATGCCAGTTGCGGCGGCAACCGGCACACCAGCAGCTAACGAGAACGCCCCCTCTTTCGTCGACATGGAACAGTTCTCGCTTTTCCTCGACGGAACCCCTGAGGAGCGCAGGGATCTCGCCGACCTTTTTCTGTCACAGGCCGAGCTCAATCTTGAAAATCTTCGCAAGGCCTTCGCAAGCGGCGAAGCGCTGTTGTGGAAATCAGCGGCGCACCGCTTCAAAGGCGCCAGCGCCAATCTCGGCGCTTCAAAGCTGGCGAAGATATGCGCCGCGGCGGAAACGGATTACCATGCCCCGGCACCGCATAAGCAGGAGCTTTTAAGCCAGATCGCCGACGCAGTACGCGAGGTCGGCGGGTTCCTCACCAGCCAGGTTGCCGCCTGACAACGGGAGTCCTTGCATAAGGCAGGTATTCTTTATAGATTACACGCCATATGCAACAGTCCGCTTCCTCTCTATTCGATCGTGTCGGCGGCAAGGACGCCATCACGGCCACCGTCCTCAAGCTCTACGAAAAATTGCTGTCTGACGAACTGCTTTCGCCTTTTTTCGACGGCGTCGATATGGCGCGGCTGCGTGCCAGCCAGACGGCTTTCGTCAGCATGGCGCTGGGCGGACCGCACCAGTACACGGGCGAACACTTGCGCAAAGCGCATGAGCGGTTGGTGGCCAGGGGGCTGTCGGACGTTCATTTCGACGCCGTAGCTATGCACCTCGCAGCGGCGATGCGTGAACTCGGGGTTGCCGAAACGATGATCAGCGAGGCGCTCACCGTAGTGGAAACCACCCGCAACGACGTATTGAACCGCTGATCTTCTAAGCCGACGGACGCTTGCGCATGCGCTTGTAAAGCGTAGACTGGCCGATACCAAGCGCTGCGGCCGCGCGGCCGACATGCGCATCGAAACGCATAAGCGCCGCTTCGATGATCTCCTGCTCAAGCTCTTCCAGCGATTTAAGCTGGCCGTCGGCGCGTTCCATAACGATGGCTGCAAGCGGCGTGGCCCTGGTGCCGGGCTGTTTGCCCTGCGGACGGTCCTTTGCCCAGCGCGCCAGATCGCCGGCGTTGATCGTGTCACCTTCGGTAAGCAACACGGCACGCGACAGCACGTGTTGCAATTCGCGCACGTTGCCGGGCCAGCCGTAAACGGACAGCCATGATTGCGCCTCTTCGGAAAGCTGCATCGGCGCGCGCTTCTCGCGCAGCAGGATACGTTTCAGCAAATGTGCGGCGAGTTTTGCCGTATCTTTCCGGCGCTCACGCAGCGCGGGCACATGCAATGGCAGGCCGTGCAGGCGGTAATATAAATCTTCGCGGAAAACGCCTCGCGACACCATCTGTTCCAGCGAACGGTTGGTGGCCGAAATCACGCGCACGTCGACTTTTACCGGTTTGCCCGCACCTACCGGCTCGATTTCGCCCTCCTGCAGCAGACGCAGCAGCTTCACCTGCGCATCGGGCTTCAGTTCCCCGACTTCGTCGAGGAACAGTACGCCCCCGTCGGCTTCGCGGCATTTGCCGAGCGATTTGGCGGTCGCGCCGGTAAACGATCCTTTTTCATGGCCGAACAACGTCGATTCAACGAGGTTTTCCGGAAGCGCGCCGCAATTGACAGATATGAAGGGTTTACCCACGCGGGCGCTTTCAAGATGGATCGCATGGGCGAACACTTCCTTGCCGACCCCCGATTCGCCGGTGATAAGC
This sequence comes from uncultured Rickettsiales bacterium, assembly GCA_964495185.1. Lineage (GTDB taxonomy): Bacteria > Pseudomonadota > Alphaproteobacteria > Rickettsiales > SXRF01 > CAZBUX01. The sequence continues at coordinate 12,600 of CAZBUX010000021.1, forward strand.
ACGGGAATATCGGAACCTGCCGCCTTGCGGCCAAGCTCGGCGAGGTCCTGCAGCGAAGGCGATATTTCGACGATATCGGCGAAGCTGTAATGCGGCGAGTGATCCTGCTCGAGCCGCCCGACTTCTTCCTGCAGGGATTTAAGCGCCATGGCGTTACGCACGGAAGCAAGGAGCCGGGCAGGCTCGGCGGGCTTAGTGATGAAATCGATGGCACCGAGGCGCATCGCTTCCACGACATCGTTTACGTCCTCCGAAGCGGTCAGCACGATGAAGGGAAGCTGCGGCAGGAGCTTGCGACCCTCCCGAAGCAGGGTAAGC
>CAZBUX010000022.1:0-12838 GCA_964495185.1 uncultured Rickettsiales bacterium
GTACAAAGACATCCCCGGTTTCGCCGACGCGAATCCCGAGCTGATGACGCCGCTGCTCGAAGCGGCCGCTCAGATGTGCGAAGAGGTGCTTTTTCCGCTTAACCAAAAGGGCGATCAAATCGGCCTGAAATACGAGAACGGCAAAGTCACCATGCCCGACGGCTTCAAGGAAGCCTACGACCTTTACGTGCAGAACGGCTGGCCGTCGTTCACCTGCGACCCGAAATACGGCGGGCAGGGGCTTCCCGATGTGCTCAACATGCCGCTCATGGAAATGGTCTGCTCGGCGAATCTTTCTTTCGGCCTGACGCCCGGCCTGTCGCACGGCGCGTATAACGCTATCATGCAGCACGCCAGCGACGAGCTGAAACAGAAATACCTGCCCAAGATGGTCACCGGCGAATGGTCGGGCGTGATGTGCCTCACCGAACCGCAGGCCGGCACCGATTTAGGCCTGGTGCGCACTACCGCGAAGCCGAACGGCGACGGTTCCTACAGCCTGGAGGGCAACAAGATTTTCATCTCCTCCGGCGAGCACGAGCTTACCAAGAATATCGTGCACCTGATCCTCGCGCGCCTGCCCGATGCGCCCAAAGGCATCAAGGGCATCAGCCTGTTCATCGCCAGCAAATACAACATCAATCCCGACGGATCGGTCGGCGAGCCCAGCGGCATACGCTGCGATGGGCTGGAGCACAAGATGGGCATCCATGCCTCTCCCACCTGCCAGATTTCCTTCAACGGCTGTAAGGCGTGGCTGGTGGGCGAGCCGCATAAAGGCATGCGCGCCATGTTCACCATGATGAATGCCGCGCGTCTCTATGTCGGCGTGCAGGGCCTCGGCATTGGCGAAGTGGCGTACCAGAACGCGCTTGCCTATGCCAAAGAACGCCTGCAGATGCGCGCTCTCACCGGCGCAAAATTCCCCGAGAAAGCCGCTGATCCGATCGTCGTGCATCCCGACGTGCGCCGCATGCTGCTTACCATGCGCGCATTTTCCGAAGGCGCGCGCGCGCTGGCGCTTGAAATGGCGCTGAAGATCGATCTCGCGCACCGTCATCCCGACCCGGCGGTGCAAAAGGAATGCGACGATTTCGTGCAGCTTTGCACGCCGATCACCAAATCGTACCTCACCGACGGCGGCTATGAAATGGCGTCGCTGGCCATGCAGATTTACGGCGGCTACGGCTTCATCAAGGAATACGGCGTCGAGCAATACGTGCGCGACGCGCGCATCACCATGATCTACGAAGGCACCAACGGCGTGCAGGCGCTCGATCTTGTCGGCAGGAAACTGCCGCAGGGCGTGGGACGCTATTTGCGCGCTTTCTTCCACCCCGCCGACGCCTTCATGACCAAGCACAAAGACAACGAGGCGATGAAGGAATTCATCAAGCCGCTCGCCAAGCATATCGGCTTCCTACAACAGGCCACGCTCTGGATCGCGAGCAAAGGCATGGCCAACCCCGACGACGCCGCTGGCGGCGCCGTCGAATACCAGAAAATGTTCGGCCTCGTGCTGATGGCCTATGTCTGGGCAAGGCAGGCGGAAATAGCGCTGGAAAAACTCAAGAGCGGCGAAGAAAAAGAATTCTACCAGGCCAAGCTCGACACCGCGCGGTTCTACATGAACAAAATCCTGCCGCAGACGGTATCGCTGCTGATGAGCATCACCAACGGCAGCAAGAGCATGATGCAGGCGGCGATTTAGGCTTTTTCCGCTGGCTTGCACGAAAGTTAAATTGTGTTAATATAAGCGCATGGATCAAAACCGGCGCAATTTCCTCAAAAGTATCAGCACGGCAGCAACGGTGTTGGCGGGCCAGTTCCATATCGGCGGAATCAATGTTCTGTCGCCGTCAGGTCTGGATGTCGGCGGATTTACGGCAGTCGGCAACGGCAAGACGCTCGAAGACGCCGCCTTCTGGGCCGGATCGTTCGCGATGGAAATAGGAAGCGCGCGCAGGGACAACAATTACGTCACCCAGTTGCTCTGGAAGCGTAAATGTCTGGAAGCATGTAGTCCTGAACATGTCACGCAAGTAAAAAAACATATGGGCGATGCGATCGACTGGTACGCCGCGATCCCACATAACGTCGATACGCTGGGGCCGCTGGCAAGACAGGCGGGCGAGCGGGAAACGCTGCGGCTTCTCAACCTACCGCAGGCGGAATTCGAAGCCGAGTTGCAGCGACAGCTGCAGACATCCGGCGAATCGTCGAAGCAACAGTCCACGCAAGCAAAGCCGCAGGAAAAAGAACCGCTTTCTCCTGCCAAACAGGCAAAACACCTTGCGATCCGCTGGGACACCATCGACGGTGCTACCACGCGCCGCATCAAAATCACCGTGCCGGGTACTCATTATCCACAGGGGCGGCTTGCGGAAATGGCCGGGTCCCTGCGTGCGCACTTCCCGCGCGACGATATCGACCTCAATGAAAACAAAAACCGCATCTATATCCGCAACCCGTCCAAAGCCGTGACGGAAACGTTAAAGCCCTATCTTTTGCAAAAGAGTGAACACCGGCAACGGTAACTGCTGGAATGATTGCAGCAATCGCGGTAAAACAACCGCATGACCCTCGAACTCCTCTTCATCCTCTTCTGCGGCCTGTGCTTTGGCAGCTTCGTCACCTGCGCCAGTTACCGCCTGCCGCTTAATCAGGATGTCGTCCGCCAGCCATCCTATTGCCCGAAATGCGAAGCTAAGCTCGGATTCAAGGACTTATGGCCGGTGGCGTCGTGGGTTTCGTCAGGTGGGAAGTGTCGCCACTGCGCGGCGAAAATCCATTGGCGGTATCCGGCCATCGAGCTTATCACCGCCGGGGTTTTCGCGCTGATTTACCTGCGTTACGGCTTTACGGTTCACACGCTGCTATTGTCGCTGTTCGCGGTGGCGTTGCTGGTGATGATCGTCGCCGATTTCGAGCATTACATCATTCCCGACGAGGTACACTGGGTGCTGGTGCCGCTTGGTGCGGCTTATCATTTTGCGATAGGCACGCCGCCGGAAGATGTGGTGTACGGCCTGCTGCTCGGCGGCGGGCTCGGGCTTTCGCTGCTCTACGGCTACCGGCATTTACGCAAGAAAGAAGGCCTCGGCTGGGGCGACGTGAAATTTTTCGCAGTCGCCGGCTTGTGGCTCGGCGTGTTTGCCTTCGTGCCGTTTTTATTCTATTCGGGGCTGTTTGGCGTCGTCACGGGATTAGTGTGGAAAAAGGCGGGCAGGGGCGCTATTTTCCCTTTCGGGCCGTCGCTGGCGATGGCGCTGTTTGTCTGCACGGCCTATCCGGAATCGGTTAAATGGTTCTGGGATATAGGAAAATACCTTCAATAACATAAATAATATGTACTATTAAAATTATTCACTTTATATTTGTGAATATATGATATATTTACTTGTGATATCAGTGTTTTTTAAGAAGGCCTATCGATGAACGATGTCGTAAAACTTTCCGGCCAGGAACGCATCAAGCGCGAAAGCGGTCTGCTCAAAGGCGCGATCCGCGAGGAGCTCGCCGATACGTCGTCGCCGGAAGTGTCGGACGCGACGTATGAGCTGCTCAAATTCCACGGCAGCTATTTCGGCTACGACCGCGACAGCGCCACCGCGCGCAAGCAGGCGGGGCTGGATAAGGAATACGAATTCATGGTGCGCATGAAATGCCCCGGCGGCAGGCTTACCGCGGCACAGTACATCGCGCTCGACGTGCTGTGCGAAAAATACGCCAACGGCAGTTTACGTATCACCACGCGTGAAACCTTCCAGTTCCACTGCATCAAGAAAACCGGCATGAAACCGCTCATCGCCGACATCAACTATTTATTGCTTTCCACGCTCGGCGGCTGCGGCGACATCACGCGCAACGTCATCACCTGCCCGGCGCCTATCAAAGACCGCGAGCACGCCAAACTCGAGGAAGATTCCTTCCTGCTTGCCAAGCACTGCGCGCCGAAAAGCAATTCCTACTACGAAGTCTGGCTCGACGGCAAAATGGTGCAGGACTATCCGTTCAACCCTGAACCTGCCACCGGCGCCGATCCCGAGCCGCTCTACGGCGAAACCTACATGCCGCGCAAATTCAAGATTGCGGTGGGCGCGCCCGACGATAACTGCATGGACGCGCTGTGCAATGACCTCGCCATCCTCTCGCTATTCGACGAAAACCACGAGAAGCATCTGGGCTATAATTTCGCGCTCGGCGGCGGGCTCGGCATGAAGCACAACACCCCGAAAACCTATCCTTACCTCGCAAAATCCGTGATGTACGTGCCCGCAGACATGCTGGTTCCCGCCACCGAAGCGGTGATCCGCCTCCAACGCGACCACGGCGACCGCGGCGATCGCCAGCACGCCCGCCTCAAATACCTCGTGGCCGAAAAAGGCCTGCCGTGGATCAAGGCGGAGCTGGAAAAATACCTCGGCCGCAGCATGGAAGACCCGCGCGCGATGAAAAAATGGGGCGTGGTCGACCACATGGGCTGGCACGAGCAGGGCGACGGCAAATGGTTCCTCGGCGTGCCGGTGAAAAGCGGCCGTATCGCCGACAGTGATGGCTACGCTATCCGTACGGCGTTGCGCGAAGTGGTGATCGATTACGGCATGGATCTGCGCCTGACTGCTGACCAGAACGTATTGCTCTGCGATATCGAAACCTCGGAGAAACCCGCCATCGAAGAGTGTCTACGCAAATACGGCGTGAAGCTCAAAGAAGACATGACGCTCATGGCTAAGAATTTCCTCGCCTGCGTGTCGTACCCCACCTGCGGCAAGGCCTTGGCCGAAGCTGAGCGCGTCGCCGACCCGCTGATTTCCGGCATTGAAAACGTCATGCGCGAGCAAGGCGTGATCGACGAAAACATCGCCATTCGCGTTGCCGGTTGCCCCAACGGCTGTTCGCGCCCGTATGTCGGCGATATCGGGATCGTGGGCCGCACGCCCGACACCTACGCGCTTTACATCGGCGGCGATTTCGAGGGCACGCGCCTGAACGAAAAGATATTCGATAAGGTGCCGTTCGCCGAACTACCGGCGGCACTCTCGCCGATGTTCGCCCTGTGGAAAGAAAAACGCGCCGGCGGCGAAGGCTTCGGCGATTTCTGCCATCGTATCGGAGTAGCAAGCGTCAAACAGGTGGCGGTGGACGCGTTCACCGGTAGTAACTGGGCGAAATGATATGTACCCCATCGCGCTCAATCTCACACGCATTCCCATTCTCCTTATCGGACAAGGCGAGCTGGTAACGCGCAGGCTCGCGCAGCTTGAAGCGGCGGGTGCCACGCAGGTGGCGGTGCGGGAAGCGTTTGATGCGGGTGACCTGAAAAACGCTACGGTCGTCATGGTCGCAGGCCTTGCGCGCGAACAGGCGGAAGCAATCGCCACTGCCGCGCGCGCAGCCGGAAAACTCGTCAACATCGAAGACGTCAACGACCTGTGCGATTTTTACTTTACCGCAAACGTTACGCGCGGCGACCTCGTCATCGCGGTGTCCACCTCCGGCGCGTCGCCCACGCTCGCGCGCAAGATCCGCGACCGTATCGCCGCACTCTTCGGCGAGGAATGGAGCGCGCGCGTGCATGAGATTTCGCAGTACCGCCTGCGCCTCAAATCCGAAGGTGCGGATATGAAAACGACGATCAACGCCACCGAGGATTTCCTGCAGAAGAAAGGCTGGATGCCATGAGCGACGTGTCGCTTTCGCGTCTGGAAATGTTCTACGGCGACCTCGACGGATCGGCACTGCTTGGCGCCATGATCCGCGACGAATTCAAAGGCAGGATCGCGCTCATCTCGTCATTCGGCGCCGATGCGGCGCTGTTGCTTGCAATGGTCGCGGAGATCGACCCCGCCACGCCGGTGCTGTTCTTGGAGACACAAAAACATTTTCCCGAAACGCTCGATTACGCGAAAGCGCTGAGCGCAAAGCTCGGCCTGACCGCAGTCCACTGGCTCACCCCCGACCCGAAGCTGCTTGCCAATACCGATCCTGCGGGCGAGCTGCATAAAACCCAACCCAACCGCTGCTGCTGGCTGCGCAAGGTCGAGCCGCTTGATCGTGCGGTTAAGGAGTTTGGCTTTACCGCACTCATCACGGGCCGCAAACGCTACCAGACGTCCGAGCGCGCTGGAATGAGCACCATCGAACTCGATGATAAAGGCATTTTCCGCATCAATCCGCTGGCAGGCTGGGACAAGGCGAAACAAAAATCTGAAATCGCCGCGCGCAACTTGCCTGAGCATCCGCTCGTCGCTAAAGGCTACCCCTCCATCGGCTGCGCGCCCTGCACGAGCCCTGTGGAAGCGGGAAAAGACGAGCGCGCCGGAAGATGGGCGCAGACGATCGGCATTGAAAACGAACAAAAAGCAGAATGCGGAATACATCTTCCGTCATCTGCAGTAGCGAACTGGAGCGTGTGATGGACCATTTAGACAAACTCGAAGCGCAATCGATCTATATTTTCCGCGAGGCGTTCCATGCCATCGATAAATTGGCGATGCTGTGGTCTTTCGGCAAAGACAGCAACGTGATGATCCACCTTGCGCGCAAAGCGTTTTTCGGGCAGGTGCCGTTTCCGCTCATCCACTGCGATACGGAGCTGGAAATGGACGACGTCTACGCTTTCCGCGACCGTTACGTGAAAGAATGGGGCATCAACCTGCTCTCGCCCGTCTGCCCCCCTATCGAGGCCACCGACGCCACCCTGCCGCATGCCGCCCGCGTCGCCGCCCGCAAGACGCTTGGCCTTAAGGAAGTTGTCGAAAAGCACGGCTTCACCGGCATTATCGCCGGGATACGCCGCGATGAGGAAGCCACCCGCGCCAAGGAGCGCGTATTCTCCCCGCGCGGGCAGGAGGGGGGATGGGACGTAAAGGACCAGCCGCCGGAGTTCTGGGACCAGTACAAAACCGAATTTGCGCCGGGTACGAGCCTGCGCATCCACCCGCTTCTGCACTGGACGGAAATCGACATCTGGCAATACATCAAGCGCGAGGCAATTCCCGTCGTGCCGCTCTATTTCGCCGAGCCGTACTACGCCTTCGAAGGCCGCGACTACGACGGCAGAATGATGCGTTTCAGGAGCTTAGGCGAAAAAGGCATCACCTGGCCGGTCGAAAGCAAGGCCGACACGCTCGACAAAATCATCGAGGAGTTGCGAACCACTCGCGTCTCCGAGCGCTCCGGACGCCCGATGGGCGCGGATGAGGACGAATCTTCGTTTGAAAGATTGAGGGCGGACGGGTATATGTGACGCGACTTATGGGGGCGGCTAGCTCAGTTGGTTAGAGCGCTACGTTCACACCGTAGAGGTCGGAGGTTCGAGCCCTCTGCCGCCCACCACCCTACGCCTTCGGCTTCGGGTGGCTTACGCCCGGAAAATAGGGGGCTGTTGAAATAAGAAAGAACCGAATGACTAAAACGCAACCCAAGGCAAAAACGGAAACCGCGCCGGAAATCCGCCCGCAGCTCAAGATCGTCATCGTCGGCCATGTCGACCATGGGAAATCGACGCTGGTGGGCCGCCTGCTGCACGATACCGACTCGCTGCCCGACGGGAAAATGGAAGCCATCCTCGCCAGCAGCAAAAAGCGCGGCATGCCGTTCGAATGGTCGTTCCTCATGGACGCGTTGCAGACCGAGCGCGACCAGGGCATCACCATCGACACCACGCAGATCTGGCTGCGCACGAAATACCGCGACACCGTCATCATCGACGCGCCCGGTCACAAGGAATTCCTGAAAAACATGATCACCGGCGCCGCGCAGGCCGACGCCGCGCTGCTGCTCATCGATGCGCACGAAGGCATCCGCGAGCAAAGCAAGCGCCACGGCTACCTGCTGCACCTTCTCGGCGTGCGCCAGATCGCGGTGGTGGTCAATAAAATGGACATGGTGAAATACGACCAGAACACCTTCGACGCCATTGAGCGCGAATACCGCGCGTATCTAAAAACTGTCGGCGTTGAGCCGTCCTGTTTTATCCCGATCTCCGCGCGCGAAGGCGACTGCATCGTGAAATCCTCAGCCCACATGCCATGGTACACGGGCGCCAGCGTGCTGGACGCGCTCGACACCTTCACCGTCACCGCCGCCGACGAATCGCAGCCGCTTCGCTTTCCCATCCAGGACGTCTATAAATTCGACGAGCGGCGCATTCTCGCAGGGCGCATCGAAAGCGGCATGCTTAAAGTCGGCGATACGCTGCTTTTTTCGCCGTCGAACACGCGTGCGAAAGTGGCGAGTATTGAAAGCTGGCCGAGCGGGACCGCGCCGAAAAAAGCCCATGCCGGGCAATCGGTCGGCATCACGCTGGACGAGCAGATTTTCGTCGAGCGCGGGCATATCGCCAGCCATGTGCAGGATGCGCCCATGCTCACCAACCAGTTCCGTGCCCGTATTTTCTGGCTCGGCAAGAAACCGCTGGAAACAGGCAAGCGCTATAAAATCAAGCTCGGCACCAGCGAGATCGCCGCGGAAATAAAAACCATAGAGCATGTCATCGATGCCGACACGCTCGAGCACATCAAGGCCAACCGCATCGAACGCAACAACGTCGCCGAGGTAGTCATGCGCACGCGCGGCATGGTTAGCGTCGACGATTATGGCGCAAACGCGCGTGGCGGCCGCTTTGTCATCCTGCAGGATTACGACGTGGCGGGCGGCGGCATCATCAGCATGGAAGGCTTCTACGACCAGCGCACCAGCGGCAGCCCGGAAGTGAAATCCAAAAACATTTTCGATGTTGATTTCGGTGTGACGCAGGAACAGCGTGCGCTCATGAACGGCCATTTCGGCGGCGTATTGTGGTTCACCGGGCTTTCCGGTTCGGGCAAATCCACCATCGCCAAGCAGGTGCAGAAACGCCTGTTCGACAAGGGCTACCACGCCTTCGTGCTCGACGGCGATAATATCCGAAAAGGCTTAAACCGCGATCTCGGCTTCTCGCCCGACGAGCGCAGCGAAAACATCCGCCGCGTCGCGGAAGTCGCCGCGCTATTCGCCAAAAGCGGCACCATCGTCATATCTTCCTTCATCTCGCCTTACCGCGAAGACCGCCGCCGCGCGCGCGCCGTAGCGCCCAATTATTTTCACAATATCTTCATCAAGGCGTCGCTGGAAACCTGCGAAACGCGCGATACCAAGGGGCTCTATAAGCAGGCCCGTGAAGGGAAGATCGAGGAATTCACCGGCGTCAGCGCGCCTTATGAAGCGCCTGAGAATCCCGACCTCGTGCTCGATACCGAAAATATGAGCGTTGCCGGCTGCGTCGAGCAACTGGTGAAATACGTCGAGCACAACCTCGTCGAGCCGGTAAAAAACCTTGAGCTTGAAGACCTGAAGGGAAACACCCGCGATTACACGGGTACGGGCATCTGATGACTGCGTTTGGTTTCGGAATCCAGTTTGACGATCTCTACCGGCGCGACGGCCTCGTCGCGCTCGACGTGAAATTCAACGAACACCTGAAAACCTCGGATACCCCGCTTTTCAACCGTTTCATGGCAGCGCGCGCCGACCGCGCTTCGCTCGACGATAAGGCGCATTCGCAGCTCCTTATCGATCTTGCCCCGCATGTGGAAGATTTTATCGGCACATTATTCGGCATCGAAAAAGAATTGCGCGCGCTGGCCGAACGCCACCACACACTCGCGCCGCTTTACGCCTGTAAGCGACTGTTCGTGCAGCGCCGCGCGGCCAAGGCGATGAAGGAAGACGAAGCCGCGCGCGTAAGCGGCGACGCGTTGCTTGGCCTGTTGCCGCTTGTTCCCGCAGGCGATGAGCATTTCGAACTGGTCTTCGCCAAGGTGGTGATGGGCTGGATGGAGAAGGAAGAAGAGCATAAATCGCTGCTTGAGCTTGCCGCGCGCTACGCCGCATGGGCGCTTTTTTCCGAAGCGGGCAGGGCCCGCCACGGCAAGGGGCTTTTGTTCAAATTACCAGTGAAAATCGACCACGCACACCTGATCGAAGTTGAAACCGAACTGCGCGATGGCGTGCAGATCATGCGCCTGCCGAAATCGCATCTGCGCGCGCGAGACGGCTTCAAACTCACCGACGACGCAGGCACGCTGGCCCAGGCCCTCGACAACGCCAATTACTGCATTTTCTGCCACAACCAGGGCAAGGATTCCTGCTCGAAGGGACTCAAGGAAAAAACCGGCGAATACAAGAAAAACCCGCTCGATATCCTGCTTGCCGGCTGCCCGCTCGAGGAAAAAATCTCCGAGATGAACCTGCTCAAATCCGAAGGCGTGCCGCTGGGCGCGCTGGCGGTGGTGACGGTGGACAATCCCATGTGCGCAGGAACCGGCCACCGCATCTGCAACGACTGCATGAAATCCTGCATCTACCAGAAACAGCAGCCCGTCAACATCCCGCATGTCGAAACGCATGTGCTGAAAGATGTGCTGGCGCTTCCTTACGGCTTTGAAATTTACTCGCTGCTCACGCGGTGGAATCCGCTGAACCTCACGCGCCCGCTGCCGAAACCAGACACTGGGCGCAAAGTGCTGGTCGCAGGGCTTGGGCCTGCGGGCTACACCCTCGCGCATCACCTGATGAACGACGGCCACACCGTCGTCGGCATTGACGGGCTGAAAATCGAACCGGTTCCGGAACGAATATGCGGTGTGACGCCGCTTGGGCAGCGTGTTCCGTTTGAGCCGGTGAAAGATATTGCCGAACTCTATGAATCGCTGGATGAGCGCACCTTGGCTGGCTTTGGCGGCGTGGCCGAATACGGCATCACTGTGCGCTGGGACAAGAATTACCTGAAAATTATCCGCCTGCTCCTTGAGCGCCGCGAACAATTCGCCATGACCGGCGGCGTGCGTTTCGGCTCGGCGCTTACCTACGAAAACGCCTTCGCGCTCGGCTTCGACCATATCGCGCTGTGCATGGGCGCGGGCAAGCCGACGATGATCGATATGCCCGGCGGCGTAGCGCGCGGTGTGCGCGCCGCTTCGGATTTCCTTATGGCGTTGCAGCTTACGGGCGCCGCGAAAAAAGATTCCATCGCCAATCTGCAGATACGCCTGCCGGTGGTGGTGATAGGCGGCGGGCTTACCGCCGTCGATACGGCCACCGAGGCGCTTGCGTATTATCCGTTGCAGGTGGAAAAATTCCTGAAGCGTTATGAAGCTCTGGTCGCCGAGCGCGGCGAAGCATTGGTCCGTAAAGCATGGAGCGAGGAAGACACGCAGATCGCCGAGGAATTCCTCGCGCATGGACGCGCGATTGTCGAAGAAAAGAAAAAAGCACATCCTGACGTCTGGTCGCTGCTCGACGCATGGGGAGGAGTGAAGCTCGTGTACCGCAAGCGGCTGATCGACGCGCCGAGCTACCGCTTAAACCACGAGGAAGTCGAAAAAGCCTTCGAGGAAGGCATGTTCTTCGCCGAGATGTTCGAGCCGCAAGGCGTGGAGCTCGACGGATTCGGCCACGCCTGCGCGATAAAACTTAAAAAAGCCGGCACGGAAGATGAAAGCGTTACGCTGCCTGCGCGTACGATCCTGATCGCCGCCGGCACTAACCCCAACACCGTGCTTGCCCGTGAAAATCCCGAGCATTTCGCCCTTGACGGCAAATATTTCAAAGCCGTCGATGCAAACGGCAATCCCGTAAAGCCCGAGCGCGTCTCCAAACCGAAAACCGTGGAAGTGCTGATGTCCGTCGACGAAGCGGGCAGGGCGGTCAGCTTCTTCGGTGATCTGCACCCATCCTTCGCGGGCAACGTGGTAAAAGCCATGGGCAGCGCAAAGCAGGGCTATCCGGCGGTGACGGCGGTGCTGGCGCGCCGCAGCGGGCAGCAGGCAGTGGATAGTGGGCAGTTTCTGAAACAAATCAATTCACAGCTTCGCCCTAGCGTACATGCGGTCAATCGGCTGACGTCGAACATTATCGAAGTGGTGATTCATGCACCGCTTGCTGCACAGCAATTCCAGCCGGGCCAGTTCTATCGCCTGCAAAATTTTGAGGCCAACGCCGCTAAGGTGCAATTCGCAACTCGCAACTTGCAACTCACAACCACCTTAGCCATGGAAGGCCTCGCCATGACCGGTGCGTGGGTGGATAAGGACAAAGGCCTGCTCTCGGTGATCGCGCTGGAGATGGGCGGGTCGTCGGATTTATGCGCGCACCTGAAACCGGGCGAGCCGGTGGTGCTCATGGGCCCGACCGGCATGCCGACCGAGATTCCTGAAAACAAAACCGTGCTGCTGGTAGGTGGAGGGCTGGGCAACGCCGTGCTGTTTTCCATCGGCAAGGCGCTGCGTGAGAAAGGCTCGAAAGTCCTCTATTTCGCGGGTTATAAAAAGGCCACAGACCGCTATAAGATCAAAGATATAGAAGACGCCTCCGACGCCATCGTCTGGTGCTGCGATGAAGCGAAATTCACGCCCGAGCGTCCGCAAGACGTATCGTTTCAGGGGAATATCGTGGAAGCGATGCGGTCCTATGCGGAAGGTATGCTCGGCACGCCCGTGATAGACACGAAAACCGCCAGCCATATGATCGTCATCGGCTCCGACCGCATGATGGCGGCGGTGGCAGGCGCGCGGCACGGGGTGCTCAAGCCCTATCTGAACCCTGCGCATGTGGCGGTGGGCAGCATCAACTCGCCGATGCAGTGCATGATGAAGGAAATCTGCGCCCAGTGCCTGCAAAAACACATCGATCCGGTCACTGGCAAGGAAACCTACGTGTATTCCTGCTTCAATCAGGACCAGCTCCTCGACCACGTCGCATGGCCGCACCTGAATGAGCGCCTGAAACAGAATTCCGTGCAGGAAAAGCTGACCGCCCAGTGGATCGACGCCTGCCTTAAGCGGTTGGAGTG
>CAZBUX010000023.1:0-12819 GCA_964495185.1 uncultured Rickettsiales bacterium
TCGCCGCGACTGCCCGGGCGGCCAAATTCGATGCCAAAACGGTACGCTTCGTGTTTGAGATGCGCGATGCCGTGGAAGTCGGGCGCGTAAGCGTCAAGACGCTAAAAAACAAGCTGCGGGTGCTTTCCATCGAGGTGAGGCCCGTGCCGGCGGCTAGCGTGGCGCACAAACCCTTCGCCGCGAGCAATAATCTTGCGCAGGACGACGATGGTGACAAGAACCGCAATGAAGCGCGTGGCAAAACCGTCCGTTCGGCGGCGCTTGGGGGAAAAGGCAGGGAAGGTAAAAGGAAGTCTCCGAAACCCGTGGTCGTCATTGATCCGGGGCATGGCGGCGTCGATCCCGGCGCCATCGGTCCGGCTGGAACGCAGGAAAAAGACGTAGTGCTGACCTATGCCCGCGCGCTAAAAGCAAGGCTCGGCCAGACCGGCCAGTATAACGTAAAGCTAACGCGGGAGGATGACCGGATTATCCCCCTGCGCGAGCGTATTGCCATTGCGCGCAAGGCGGGGGCGAGCATTTTTATTTCGCTACATGCCGATTCCGCCGAAGCGCATGACGCACGCGGTTCGTCGGTATATACCCTGTCGGAAACAGCATCCGACATTGAGGCCGAATCGCTGGCCGCGCGCGAAAATAAGGTGGATATACTGGCGGGCGTCAATCTTACAAACGAGCGCGAGGACGTTGCCGATATCCTGATATCGCTGGCGCAGCGCGAAACCAACAACCGTTCGGCAACGCTGGCCGACATGCTCGTCATCTCGATGATCGATAAAGTCCGGCTGCTGCCTAATACGCATCGCTTCGCCGGGTTCGCCGTCCTGAAAGCGCCGGATGTGCCGTCAGTGCTGGTGGAAATCGGTTTCCTCTCCCACCCGCTGGAGGAAAAGCAACTGAAAACGAAGGCGCACCGCGAAAAAGTCGTCGCCAGCCTTGCTCACGGTATTGATGCCTATTTCCAGCAGAAAAAGAAGATGGGGGGCGAATAAATGAAAGCATCCCGCCTGTTCGTCAGTCTGTTCTCATGGGCCTTTTCGCTTGGGCTTACGCTGCTTGTGATCGGGGCGATCGTCGGCGTTTTCCTGTTCCAGCATTATAATAAAGACCTTCCCGATTATACCCAGCTTTCCAAATACGACCCGCCCACCGTGACGCGGCTTTACGCAGCCGACGGTACGCTGATGGTGGAATACGCCACGGAAAAGCGCGTATTCGTGCCGCTCAAGGCGATTCCGAAGCATGTGGTGAACGCCTTCATCGCGGCGGAGGATAAGAATTTCTACGAGCATACCGGCATTGATTTCACCGGCATTGCGCGCGCCGTGCGCGACAACGTCATCAATTACGGGCAGGGGAAATCGCTGGTGGGCGGTTCGACCATCACGCAGCAGGTGGTAAAAAACTTCCTGCTTACCAACGAAAAATCCATCGAGCGCAAGATCAAGGAAGCTATCCTCGCGCTGCGTATCAGCCAAGTATACAGCAAGGATAAAATCCTCGAGCTTTACTTAAACGAAATTTATCTCGGCATGGGATCCTACGGCGTGGCCGCGGCGGCGCAGAATTATTACAATAAATCGCTCGATGAACTGACGATCGAGGAGGCGGCGCTGCTCGCATCGCAGCCCAAGGCGCCCTCGCTCTATAACCCGAAAACCAATACCGAGGCGGCACGCACGCGCCGCGACTGGGTGATCGATCGCATGCGCGAGGTCGGTTTTGTTACGCAGGAAGAAGCCGACGCGGCCAAGGCCGCACCCATCGAGCTGCGTAATCGCGACGCCGCCGACATTACCCGCGCCGATTTCTTCGCCGAGGAAGTGCGCCGCTGGCTGGCGCAGCGTTACGGCGAGCAGATATTGTACGAAGGCGGGCTGGTGGTGAAAACCACGCTCGACCCGAAATTGCAGGCGCTCTCCGATAAGGCGCTGCGCGGCGCGCTCATCGAATACGACCGGCGCAGGGGCTATCGCGGGCCGGTGACGCATCTTTCCAAAAGCGATAATTCGAAGGAAAAACTGACGAAGCTCACCAAAGAGCAGGGCGACCACCTCCTCGAAGGGCAGAGGCTCGGGCTGGTAACGGCGCTTGACGAGCGCAAGGCACAGATTTTGTTTCAGGACGAAAGCAGCGGCATCCTTCCCTTCGCGCTGATGAAATGGACGCGCCGCGTCATCGCCGACGGTAAACTCGGGCCGGAAGTAACCAAACCCGGCGATATACTGAAAGTCGGTGACGTCGTGCTGGTTGGGCCGATCAGCGAAGCGCAGAAAAAGCTTCTGGATGCGGCTGAAGCTAAGAAATCATGGGATTTGCAGCAGGTGCCGGAAGTCAACGGCGCGATGGTGGTGCTCGACCCGCATACGGGCAGAGTGCTGGCCATGTCGGGCGGCTATGCGTATGGCGGCAGCGAGTTCAACCGTGTGACGCAGGCCAAGCGCCAGCCGGGTTCGGCGTTTAAGCCGTTCGTTTATGTGGCCGCGCTGGAAAACGGGTTCACGCCGTCCACCATCATCCTCGACGCACCGGTGGAAATGACGCAGGGCGAGGGCCTGCCCACATGGAAGCCGCAGAACTACCACGACGATTACCTCGGGCCGACCACCATGCGCGTGGGGCTGGAAAAATCCCGCAACACCATGACCGTGCGCATGACACAGATCATGGGCATCGACGCCGTGCTCGACATTGGCAAGCGTTTCGGGATTTACGACGCTGGCGTGCCGCGCAATTTCTCCATCGTCCTCGGCTCGACGGAAACGACGCTTATGCGGCTGGTCAATGCCTACGGCATGCTTGATAACGGCGGCAGGCGCATCACGCCCGCCATCGTGGAACGCATCGACGACAGGCATGGCCGCACTATCTACCGCCGCGATACGAGGCAATGCCTTAAATGCTCGGGTGCTACCTTAAAAGACGTGGCGCAGGGCGAACTGCCGCCGATGCCTGCCGATAACCGCGAGGAAATCCTCGACCCGCGCGTGGCCTATCAGACGATATCGATGCTGGAAGGCGTAGCCCTTCGCGGCACTGCCGCCCGCGCGCACGCCGAACTGCAAAAAACCGTGGCTGGTAAAACCGGCACCACCAACGACAGTATGGATACGTGGTTCGTCGGCTTCTCGCCGGATCTGGTCGCGGGCGTTTATGTCGGCTACGACAAGCCGCGCACGCTGGGTAAAAAAGAAACCGGCTCGTCGGTGGCGCTGCCCGCATTTATTTCTTTCATGAAGGAAGCGCTGGCGGATGTGCCTAACACGCCCTTCCGTATTCCTCCGGGCATTCAGCTTATAAACGTCGACCTTAAAACCGGGTTGCCGCCTACGGGTGCTGAGGAGCCGGGCTCGCGCACGATCAGCGAAGCGTTCATCACCGGGGAGCCGATCTTCACACCCGGTAAACTCGATAAAATCGTCAGCGCCACGGATAACGCCCCGCGCGGCGAATCCGCCGGCGAACTATCGGACGGGCAGGTGCAGCAACTGCCTGTAACCGTATCGCCGCTTACCGGTACGCCGGAAATCCCAAGGGAGCAGGCGCCACCGCCTACCGTCGGCACGGGCGGGTTGTATTAGTCGATTGCCGTGGTATTACCGGTAATTACCTATGTCCTCGACGAGGGAAAACGGCACGTGCCTGCGACCGTATACAACGAATAAGCGCATCCATTCGCCACCGAACACGAGATCGGTTTTCCCGTCATGGTCGATATCGAGCAGTGTCGGCGCCCATGCGGGCTGGGGCGAGGTGCCGTTGAAACGGGTGGCGTTCATGTTGACTTCGCTTCCGTCGCAGCTATTGGCGCTCGCCTTGAAAAGCGCGTAATTCCCGCTCCACCCGCCCGTAGGCTGGTAGAGGGCGTACGTCATGCCAGCGACGGCGTTGCCGCAATGGTTGCTGTCTTTCAGGGTCAGGAACAGCTCAGCCAGTCCGTCGCCGTTAAAATCACCGGCTGTGTTGAGTACCGGGAAATCATTGGTGGCTATGGTCGGCGGTCCGTGCGCCATCCAGAGCGGGCGATTGGTGAGGGTGTCGATCATGAAAGTGTTGGAAGCCGGAAGCGACTCGGTCGCCGCCCAACCCCCGGCGCGGCCTATATAACCGTATATTTTACTGTAGCTCGTGGTAAGCACGTCGGCCAGATTATCGTTGTTTATATCGATCAGCTTAACGTTGAAGCCAGCTTCATCAAGTGCGTTGCCGGTAAACCGGATTGATTTAGCGGCGTTGCCGATCTGGCTGGCGGCCATATCCAGCGTGGCGGGGGAAACGCCGCCGACGCAGACCGCGCCGCCGATATCCGCATCCCAGCTCGCATTGATCCTGCCGAACAGGAGATATGCCGCCGTAGTGGTATCCGGGGCGGCGACTGCATTGATCAGGATGTCGTCGTACGGTGCAGCACCATTAAAATCGCCGTTGAAA
Organism: uncultured Rickettsiales bacterium; assembly: GCA_964495185.1. Classification (GTDB taxonomy): domain Bacteria; phylum Pseudomonadota; class Alphaproteobacteria; order Rickettsiales; family SXRF01; genus CAZBUX01. The sequence continues at coordinate 4,432 of CAZBUX010000023.1, forward strand.
TTGCCGATGGAAATGGATTCCGAGAACTTCGCCATCGGGTAGGCGACGCTGGTAACGATTTTAAACCCGTCGGTCGAGCATATGTCGAAAATATCCCATGTATGCGGCGTGCCAGCGCCGACGGTGGCCCAGCCTGCCGCGTTGCGCCCGTACACTACCCACATGATATTCTGCTGGGTGCGTTCGGAAAAAACGATGTCCTTGAAGCCGTCGCCGTTGATATCGCCCGTGTCGATATGGCCGGGATAGCCCAGACCGCCAGCGGGATACTGGATCAGCATGCCGGTAGCGCCGTCGAGATCGCCCGTATTGTAATTGGCGGCGAATGTACCGCTATGCCCAAAAAATACGGTGAGCTTATCCCCGCCAACGATGATGTCGTCGTAGGAATCGCCGTTGACGTCGGCGACGGCGAGGGTAATGCCATAGCTGCCTATGGCGCTGTTGTTCACGATCTTAAAGCCCGTATAGCCATCTAAATTCGCGGTGAGTATCGGGGTAGGGGCGGTGGGTGACACGCTCACCGGCCAGCCGGTTTTTTTGCCGAACAATACGGCCACCTTGCCGTCCATCTGCAGGCTGATGACCATATCATCGATGCCGTCGCCGTTCACATCCCCGCGCAGGTAGCGGCTGAGAGGATAATAGGGGGCGGGCACGCCGACGGTTTCCGTATTTATGCTGAACCCCATATGGCAGCGCTTGCCGACGCAGCAGGTGTTTTTTGTCGGTTCCGAATACCATACCGTATCGTCGAAGCCGCTATAGGGGAGTCGCTTGACGAGGCTGCCGGAGAAGCTCATATCGAAATCGCCGCCCGTGTAGGTGGTCAGTGCGAAGGCGTTCATCGCCTGATCGGCATTGGTGCTATAGGTATTGAAGCGCAGGCTGCCGCCCTGCAAGGGGAACGCGCCGTGCCCGTCACTCCCGTAGCTTACCAGCGCCCACGACGTGCGGTCGGCAGCGAACGTATCGGTGCTGGCGCCCAGTATGTTGATGTTCCCGATGCGGCTCTGCTGCTGCATGTCATGGCACGATTGTACGCCGGTAGCGCGGTTGTCGACGACGTACATGATACGCCGGCCGTAGCCGTCGAAACCGTACTCGTCGGGAAGCCCGAGCGTTTTAGTGGGCACGGTACCGGCGACGACGCTGGTGTACGTCACGCTGTCGCTGGGATTGCCGCCGCCGGTGGCAAGGGTATCCATCACAAAAGTATTTGCATCCACGATTCTTTCGATGCGTGTGCCCGCTGCTATGCTTGCGCCTGCCATCAGCGCCCCCGCTTTCAGGCCTGCGGTGCCCGATCCCCATGCGTCCACCTGATACGGGCCGAGTGTTGCGGTATCGACGACGTGTGCGGGGTTATTGATATCGCTGAAACTGGCCGTCGGGACGCCGCCCAGGCAATTGCCGGGGTTGGCGGCTTCGAGGCCGAAATTATTGCTTGGCGCATCAAATTCCGTGATGGTGCCGTTTATGCGGTAGCTCCCGTCAGCCGGGCAGGGGCGGCGGAGGTTGCTGGCCATGAAGGCGTTCATCGCCTCGTCGATGGCGTTCATGCGCTGCATGGTGATAGCGGCTTTCTGGGCGTTATCCCCGGTTTTTCCGCCCGGTAGCATGGATGCCAGGATAATGCCGCCCACGAGCAGCAGCATGCTCACCTGGACGAGCGAAAAACCTGATTCAGTATGTTGGGCGTGGTTCATAGCAGCGCATAATGGGCACTCAACTCCATAGGATAAATTTAATAAAAAATGATTAATATGCGCTTAAATTTCCATAAAATTCTTGCTATTATCAACGAATCACAGCATAAACGCCTCCCTATGAAAGCAGAGATCGAAACACTGTCCCGCCAGATCAAGCAGTCGCAGCAACTGCTTAGGAGGTATCTTTGACTGGGATAACGCCCTGCGCCGCCGCGACGAGCTGAACGCGCTTACCGAAGATCCCGAACTATGGAATAAGCCTGAAAAGGCACAAGCCATCCTGCGCGAGCGCAATCACCTGGAGGAGCTTATCGGCGGCTACGAAAAGCTCGATCAGGATTTCCGTGACCAGATCGAACTGGCCGAACTTGCCGAGGCGGAAAAAGACACGGACATGCTGAACGAAGCCGAAAAAACTTTAAAGACGATCGCCGCCGCACTCAGCAAGCTTGAAGTCGAAAGCCTGCTTTCCGGCGAGGCCGACGCTAACGACTGCTTCATGGAAATCAATTCCGGCGCGGGCGGCACCGAATCGCAGGACTGGTCGGAAATGCTGCTGCGCATGTATATGCGCTGGGCGGGAAAGCGCGGCTTCAAGGCCGAGCTGATCGATGAGAACCGCGGCGAGGAAGCGGGCATCAAATCCGCCACAATCCGTGTCAGCGGCCACAACGCGTACGGCTGGGCGAAAACCGAATCCGGCGTGCACCGGCTGGTGCGTATTTCGCCGTACGATTCCAACGCGCGCAGGCATACGAGCTTTTCGAGCGTGTGGGTATACCCGGTCATCGACGACAGCATCCAGATCGAGGTCGATGAAAAAGACCTGAAGATCGACACGATGCGCTCCGGCGGCGCGGGCGGCCAGCACGTGAATAAAACAGAAAGCGCCGTGCGCTTCACCCACGTGCCCACCGGTATCGTGGTCAAATGCCAGAGCAGCCGCAGCCAGCACGCCAACCGAGCCGAGGCCATGCAGATGCTGAAAGCGCGCTTATACGAACGCGAGCTGCGTATCCGTGAGGAGAAAGCCAACGCGCTGAATGCCACCAAAACCGATAACGCATGGGGGCACCAGATCCGCTCTTATGTGCTGCATCCCTACCAGATGGTGAAAGACCTGCGCACAGACGTCGAAACCAGTGATTCGCAGGGAGTGCTCGACGGCGATCTCGACAAATTTATGAGCGCCGCGTTGGCGGACAGGCTTAAAGGTAAGGGCGAAGAACTGCCTTAGGTTTTATACCGAAAGACCCGGCACGCTGTGATCTGCGATGGCAATGTGATTTTTTGCGTTTAGCGGCTGCGCTGCGATTGCGCGCGTTCGCTTGCAAGCTGCTGAACGAAGCTTTTACCCGCTGCGGGAGCTTCGATTTCCTGCGCTGGCGCAAGGGAGCGTTCGTGCCTGCGGGCGACGGCTTCCTGATCGAGTGCCATGTCGTATTCGGCGGCCATGCGTTTTTTCCCACGGTTCCCACCTGCGATACCGCCGACAACGGCGCCGATGGCCTGCCCGGCGAGCACGATAGGGGGCGTGGCGTTGGCGATGAGCGATATGGTGGAAAGGGCGTCGCCGCTGGCCATAAGCAGCGGTATGCCTGCGACACCTGCGATGATCGTGGCTGCAAGCCCGCCCAGTATCCAGCCTGATGCCATGCCGATAGCGGCTTCCTTATTGAAGGTCGATGGCGGCGTCATCACCTTGCCCTCGGCATTCTCGCGGATCATGCGCGCTTTGCCGATCATGCCACCCACCAGCCCGGCGCCTGCCATTATCAGAAGCGCGGGCAAAAGCGGTCCGGGAAGCACCGCCGCGGCGAGGATGCCCAGCGACATCTCCTGATTGAAAATGGTCGGTTTATGGTTGGTGCGGAGTTTCAATGTGCCTGCTTATACTTGCCGCTGCGCCTGCTGCGCGCGCGAAGCCTGCAATTCCTGCACGAAGCTTTTGGCTTTCGCAAGGTCGGGTTCCTGCGCGGGTGCGCGCGACGGCTCGACGCTCTGCGCCATATTCTGGGCGACCGCCTGCTGGTATTCGCTCTCCATGCGGCGTGCTCCCTGATTGCCGCCTATATTCGCGCCGATCAGCGTGCCGCCTACGATCAGGGTGGCGGCGATGGCAAGCATTCCAAGCGGGGAGGTGGCAAGTGCGCCTCCTATTATTGCCTTAGTGCTAATTGTAAGAATAACAGCCGCAGCCGCAAGACCACCTACAACATGCCCGCCGAGCGCGCCGATAACGGTGTCTTTATTCCAGAAGCTCGGCTTGCTGACGATTTTTCCTTCGAGATTCTCGCGGTCGATGCGGTTTTTCCCTAATACGCCGCCGATAACCGCGCCGAGTGGGGCTCCGAAAAGTCCTCCCACTGTCCAGCCGGCCAGCGTACCCAGTAACATATCCTTGTTGAATATGGTGGATTCCTGCGGGGCGGTCTTGAGTCTCAATGCTTCGGCCATATGGCTCTCCTATGATTGTTTTGATTGTAGCTCAGGTCACTATCCATTGAAAATGAAGCTTTTATTACACCTGAAGATAGAAATATGACAGTGCTGAAATCACCTGTAATCATCATGTTTCATAGTGACTTAGGCGTAAAACCATCTATAAAAACGCCATGAGCGCATTGGTTGCAAACAAACTCCCTGCCGACACCAAAGTGGTGGTGGCCATGTCCGGCGGCGTCGATTCGTCGGCGGTGGCGGCGTTGTTGCACGAGCAGGGCTACCAGGTCATAGGCATCACGCTACAGCTTTACGACTACGGCGCGTTTGCCGGAAAGAAAGGCGCGTGCTGCGCCGGGCAGGATATCCACGACGCGCGCCGTGTGGCCGAATCGCTCGGGATTCCGCATTATGTGCTGAACTACGAAAGCAAGTTCAGGGAAAGCGTCATGGACGATTTCGTTGAAACCTATCTGGCGGGTGAAACGCCGATCCCGTGCGTGAAATGCAACCAGTCGGTAAAATTCCGCGATCTGCTGAAAGTCGCGCGCGACCTCGGTGCTGATTGTATGGCCACCGGGCATTACGTGCAGCGCAGGGAAGAGGGCGGCAAGGCGGGCATGTACCGCGCCGCCGACCTGTCGCGCGACCAGAGTTATTTCCTGTTCGCCACTACGCAGGAGCAGCTGGATTTCCTCCGCTTTCCACTCGGGCATTTAAAGAGCAAAGACGAAACGCGGGCGCTGGCTGCGCGGTTCGGGCTTACGGTTGCCGATAAGCCTGACAGTCAGGATATCTGCTTCGTGCCCACCGGCGGCTACGCCAAGGTCATCGAAAAACTCCGCCCCGGCGCGCTGGAGCCCGGTGAAATCGTGCATGTGGACGGCACCGTGCTCGGCAGGCACGAAGGCATCATCAATTACACCGTCGGCCAGCGCAAAGGCCTCGGCATCGGCGGCAGCGGCGAACCGCTTTATGTCATCAAGGTGGATGCGGCGAAGAAGCATGTCGTCGTCGGCGAGAAAGAACATCTGCAACGCCTGACCTTCACCATCCGCGACTGTAACTGGCTTGGCGAGCGTCAGGAAGTCACGGTCAAGCTGCGTTCCATGCATAAGGGCGTGACCGCTACCGTGGAGAAAATGGAAAACGGCCGCGCGCTCGTCACGCTTGCCGAGCCGGAAGGCGCCGTGTCGCCGGGGCAAGCCTGCGTGGCTTATGACGGTGACCGCATGCTCGGCGGCGGATGGATCACCAATTGAGCCGTCATTGCTGCGCTTCGCTTGCAATGACGATTTTCTTAACGCGAAAACTGCATGAACAGCGTGCAGCGATCCTCGCCGACCAGCGCTTTATCGGAGAGCTGGCGGATAAGATAATGCCCGCGTCCCTGAAGCGCGGATACATAGGGCTGGTAGGGCGATAACACGAATCCGCCGCCTTCGTCCCCTACCGCCAGCGTGATAGTGCGCTGTGTTTGCCAGAGCGCGACGGTGATGCGCCGGCGGGCATAGCGGTCATCGGCGAGCCGCTGTTTGGCGATCTCCCAGAAATCGATGAACCCTTCCAGATTTTCCACCGGCCTTTCGAGAGCGAGATTGCCGTGGATCAGCGCGTTGGCCACGGCCTCCTGCACACAGGTTTCCAGCGACGACATCAAATCTTCCGACACCCCGATGCGGCGACGCACCGCAGCCAGAAAGTCATGCGCTACGTTATTGTTATAAGCGCTGGCGGATGTGATGGAGAGAGCATAATCCGGCGCCAGCGAAAAGCGTTCCTGTATGGAAAGCGCCGTCGGCTGGCCGGGCCCGGCTTCGATAAAAAACCGCGACGGCAATTGCAGTACGCTCTGCAAATGATGCTCGGATGTGAATACATACGTGTCCTCACCTGCGTTCCATCCGGAAGTCTGGTTTGCGTAAGCCAGCGAATGTTGCGCGAGCTGATGCATTTTTAAGAAGCTTTGCAGGTAAACAGCTGGTCGAATTTCGAAATGCTGAATATCCGTTCGACCTGCCCGCGTGCGGCACGCAGCGTCAGCGCGATGTTGTCGTTCTGGCATTCCTGACGCAGCAACAGGAGCATCCCGAGCCCTGCGGAGTCCACAAAAGCGAGATCGGCGAAATCCATTTCGATGGCGCGTGGCTTGGCCTGCTGCAAGAGCGCGAGTATCTGGCGAAAGCGCGCGTTATCCTCGAAGGTGAGCTTGCCCGATAGCGCAACGCGTACGCCTTCAGGTGCAATCGATGTGCTGAAATCCATAACAACTCCGCTTTGGAATGCGCAACTATTATAAGTATATTTACACTAAAATACAATTAATGGGTGTATCAAAAGGAAGCACCTCTTCGCATGGCTTCGTTAAGCGCAGTAGCAGTATTAGTTATGGGGTTACGGCAGCGTTTCTTCGATCGTCCGCATATATACGGGCTGTGGCAATCTTGCGTTGCGGCCCACGAGCGAGGAAATAGCACCGAGCTGTTCGCGGGAAATGGTAAGCGGCGTTTTGAAAATACGCCACTCGACGCCCTCGGTGCAGGGCGGGTAGGTAAGCGATCCGGTATAGGCGTAATAACCGCGTTCTGCCGGCAACAGCAGGGAAGGATCGAAAGAAAATTCGGTTTTCTCCGTCGCATTAGCCTGTGCGAGCAATGTCTTAAGCGCCGCATGCTCGGGCCCGGTTTCGGTAAAAATGGACAGGGTAAGAATTGTTTTGTCCTTTGACTCATGCACGAGCTGGATTTCAGAAAGATAGTATTTATCCCTGACCATGTGCTCGCTCGGGCTGTGGAAGCGGATGGATTTCAGGTGATAAGGCTTGCCCTGGTCGCGCAGTTCGTTTTTGCCGGTGAGGTTCACCGATACCGTGCCGTCCTCAAACGTCGTGATGGCTTTAGACTCATTATAACGGATATCAAGGCGGGGACGCGACGATGGTTTGGTGAAGGATATCTGGATCGGGGACTGCTTCGTTCCTGCCTCGCAAATCGGTGCGATGTTCCCCCATTCCTCCTGCCCGGTGAAATCGTTGTCATAAGACCATTCCAGCTCTACCGCGGAGGCGGGCACGCTCCATAATACGGCACAGGTAAAAAAAAGTGTCCGCCCGAGCATTTATTTCAGGTCCTGATCCTTGCGCGGGGCAAGTTCGCCCCATTCCTCGACGAGGCGCTTCTGCACCCATTCGAGGTGGATGATATTGTATTCATAAGAAAGCGTCATGATAAAACGCGCTACCATGCGGCAGAGGAATACGAGGCACCAGCCCGCCGCAGCGCCGGAATACACGAAAAGCCACGTCATCGGGTTACTCATGATGGCCGATACGTCAAGCTGCTTCATGGCAAGGCCCGCCCGCACCATCGGCACTAGGCTTGGCAACGTGGCGGCGAAATTGCAGGCGAGGATGGTTTTGAACAGCGGCTTTTTTGGTGCAGGGTCGATAAAATACGACATCACCGCAGGGAGCATGGCGAGCAGGATAAACAACGCGCCTTTCTGCAATACTACGACCGCCGCCATGCTGACGATGAAAAGCAGCGGCACCATCAGCTTGCCGAAACCCGCCTGTGTATGTTGCGTTGAGCGGTTCATAAATCGAGACTGTTATAGACGTTGAGCATAGTGAGTATCAGCGCCACGACGCCGAAAAACTGGGACATTTTATAGCCCAGTGCGTCGCTGCGCGTAACGAGGTGTAATCCTTTGCGGTAGCCTTCGATACGTTTGATGTTGTTGCGGAAGCTTTGCTGCGCCTGCGCGTAGCCTGCGCTGTCGGCGGCGGCATAGGACGTGTTGAACACGAGGTCGCCGAGGGTGGACAGCGAGCCGGACGCGGCGTGTTCGACCAGCACGCCTTTGAGCTTATTGCGGATGGTGCGGCTGCGGATGATATCGAATGCCGGGATAATCCGCATGGCCAGCCAGTGCGTAAGCCCCGGTACGTTGCCCGCGCCCGCCCGCGCCTGCGCCTGCGTGAGCAGTTTCAGCGCGATGATCGCGCGGTGGGTTGCGAGGCTTGGGAGATCCGAAAGCTCGGGAATGCGCAGTTCATACTGGATACCGAGCTTGCTGGTGATAAAGGCGGCGATATGGCGGTCGATCGGGTCGTCGTTACGCGCCAGCGACGGCGCGAGCTGGTCGAGCTTCACCAGCAGGGTGTCCAGCCCCGCCACATAATGCCCGGCAAAACGCGGGCTCTGGCAGGGAAGTTCGGGGTTCAGTTCGTAAA
>CAZBUX010000024.1:0-12605 GCA_964495185.1 uncultured Rickettsiales bacterium
GCGAGATCCGTCAGTGCGAGCGCAAAGATTTTTTCGCCCGCTGCGGATTCGATATCGAGAAAATGGCGGGCGGGGCGGCGTCGAACGTGTCGTCGGGCGGCATGGTCACGAAAATCGCCGCCGCGAAAATCGCCACCGAAGCCGGTTGCCACATGGTGATCGCGCGCGGCACGGGCGAGCATCCGCTGAAGGCGCTGCTTGCGGGCGGCAAGCACACGCATTTTGTCGCGCAGGGCAATCCGCTGAGCGCCCGCAAACGCTGGATTTCCGGCGGGGTGCATGCGGCGGGGATAGTCACCGTCGATGATGGTGCGGCCAAAGCACTTGCCTCAGGCAAAAGCCTGCTTCCCGCTGGGGTGTGTGCGGTTTCCGGCCAGTTCGACCGGGGCGATACGGTGCTGATCAAGGATAAATCCGGGCAGGCGCTCGGCAAGGGGCTCATCGCCTACGCCGCCGAGGACGCCGCCCGCATCATCGGCAAGCAAAGCAACGAAATCGAACAAATACTGGGCTTTAAGCGCCGCGACGTGCTGATACACCGCGACGATCTGGTGCTTGAATAATATTTCCGTTGCACAACTGAAGGTTTAGGCGGAAAATAACTGCCCATAACGTAGAAACGGGGGCGGTTATGGCGAAAACGGCAGCGAAGATGAAAACGAAAAAAGAGAATATCCCGGCGCTGATGGAAGGTATCGGGGCGCGGGCGCGCAAGGCCTATGCCGCGATCGCTGAAGTGAGCAACGCGCAGAAAGACCTCGCGCTGGTGGAAGCTGCGCTTGCGCTTCGCGCCAATATGAAAAATATTCTTGCCGCCAACGCGAAGGATCTCGCGCTTGCCAAGGCAAGCAAGATCGACGCGGCCATGCTTGAGCGGCTGAAGCTTGACGAGAAGCGCGTCGAGGCGATGGCGACGGGGCTGGAAACCATCGTGACGCTGCCCGACCCGGTCAATAAGATCATCGACGAATGGGACCGCCCCAACGGGCTGAAACTCCAGCGTGTGAGCATCCCGCTCGGTGTTATCGGCATTATCTATGAATCGCGCCCGAACGTCACCGCCGACGCGGCGGGGCTCTGCCTCAAATCCGGCAACGCGGCGATTTTGCGCGGCGGGTCGGAGAGTTTCCATTCGTCGCAGGCGATCGTGGCGTGTTTCCACAAAGGACTGAAAGCGGCGAAACTGCCGGTGGACGCCGTGCAGCTCGTGCCGACCCGCGACCGCGCGGCGGTCGGCGAAATGCTGAAAATGAACGGGGTGATCGACGTCATCGTGCCGCGCGGCGGCAAGTCGCTGACCGCGCGCGTTATCAAGGACAGCAAAATCCCCACCATCCAGCACCTTGACGGCAACTGCCACACCTACATCCACAAGGACGCCGACACCATCATGGCGCGCGACCTGCTGTTTAACGCCAAGATGCGCCGCGTTGGCATTTGCGGCGCTACCGAATCGCTGCTGATCGACGAAGCCATTGCAAAGTCGCTGCTGCCGAGGCTGGTGGACGTACTCACCAAAGCCGGCTGCGAAATCCGCGGCGACGCTAAGGCGAAAGCCGCCGACAAGCGTATCAAGCCCGCAAAGGAAGCCGACTGGGGTACCGAATATTTAGCGCCGATCATTTCGGTGAGAGTGGTAAAAGGCGTCGACGACGCCATCGCGCATATCAACCGCTACGGTTCGCATCACACCGACGCCATCGTGACCAAAGACGTTCCCGCCGCCCGCAAATTCCTGCGCGGGGTGGATAGCGCCATCGTCATGCACAACGCCTCGACGCAGTTCGCCGACGGCGGCGAATTCGGCTTCGGCGCGGAGATCGGTATTTCCACGGGTCGCCTGCATGCGCGCGGGCCGGTGGGTGCGGAACAGCTCACCACCTATAAATACGTTGTCCACGGCGCGGGGCAGATCAGGCCGTGATTTTTCCTGTCAGCCTGAAGGAGTGCAACGACTGAAAGATCTTTTTTTGCGATAGAAAAGATCCTTCGCTTTGCTCAGGATGACAGTACAATGAAACCCATCTACACCAAAAACCGCACCATCGGCCTGCTCGGGGGATCGTTCAATCCGGCGCATGAGGGGCATTTGCATATCAGCCTGCATGCGCTGCACAAGCTCGGGCTCGACGCGGTGTGGTGGCTGGTGTCGCCCGCCAATCCGCTGAAGGAAAAATCGACGCTGGCGCCCTATGCGCAGCGGCTGGCATCAGCGAAAAAACAGGCCGCGCACCCGGCCATCGTCGTCACCGATATCGAGACGAAACTGCATACGCGTTATACCATCGACACGCTGCGGGAACTCAAGCGCCGCCATCCGGGCGCGCGCTTCGTGTGGCTCATGGGAGCGGACAACCTAGCGCAGTTCCACCGCTGGAAAAAATGGCAGAAACTGTTGTCGCTGGCACCGGTGGTGGTGTTTGACCGCGTGCCGTATTCGCACGTTTCGCAGCGCAGTAAGGCCTGGCTCGCCTACCGTAAATATTACCTGAAAAGCGAGGGTTTCTGCGGGTATGTGCCTGTTCCGGCGGTGTATTTCATCCACCTGAAACGCCACCCCGCATCTTCGACACGCATACGAAAACACTTGGAAAAGAAGGCATTTTAAGGCATAATAAAAGCATGGGGAAACGCACAATATTCCCCGATATGGAAAGGAGAGCCGCCATAGCTACGAAAAAGTCTTCCCCCAAATCCACCGTAAGCAAACTCGAACGCGTCGTCGTTCATTCCCTCGATTCCCTCAAAGCAGAAGATATCGTCACCGTCGACCTCAAAGGCAAGTCCGACATGGCCGACAGCATGATCGTCGCCACGGGCACTTCGGGCCGGCACGTCAGCTCGCTCGCCGATAAGGTCGTGCAGGCGCTCAGAGCTGCCGGATACAACTACATACATGTCGAGGGGCAGGATACGTGCGATTGGGTGCTGGTCGATGCCGGGAACGTGATCGTGCATATTTTCCGCGCCGAGATCCGCGGGTATTATAACTTAGAGAAAATGTGGTCGGTCAACGTCCCGCAGCTCGAAGCGGTATTGTAATGTCACTCCGCGCGCGTTGCGGCTGACGTGAAAATTCTCATCGCCGCCATCGGCAAGGCGAAAGCCTCGCCCCACCTCGATTTATACCGCGAATACTGCAAGCGCCTGAAGTGGAAAATCGAATGCAGAGAATTCGAGGCGAAGCCCGACGACCCTGTCAAACGCAAGCTCCGCGAAGGCGAGCTGCTCCTTGAGGCAGCAAGAAAATACGACCGTATCATAGCGCTCGACGAACACGGCAAAGATTTAAGCAGCACGGAATTTTCCGGCCAGATCAAAAAGTGGCAGCAGCAGGGGCATTCCTCGCTGGCGCTCATCATCGGCGGTGCCGACGGGCTGTCGGATGCGGTGCTGAAAGAGGCGCATTTGCAATGGTCGCTGGGGCGCGCCACCTGGCCGCATATGCTGGTTCGGGCCATGGTCGCCGAGCAGCTTTACCGGGCGCATACTTTAATAAGCGGGCACCCGTATCACCGGGAATAGTGATTAAAAAATAATTGGTTATATTGTCATGATTGTTTAATATCACACACCGCCATGCGCGGTGTATGATGATGCCATGAAGCCTAAGCTCCTGATAAAAACCGATCCGGCGCGCGTTGCAAAGGATATTGCATGGCTTTGCAATATCGTATGTTCACGCCACGGCCTTGCCACCGACGCCGACGGGCTGCGCTTCATGAGTAGCAGCGAAATGTACCGGGATGATGCCCCGGTCCGGCGCAAATGCACTGGGCCGGATTCGCTGCCGGTTATGACGTTTGTCGGTGGAATAGAGCCGCAGGCGGAGGCGATGGCCTACCTCATAAAGCTGGCGAACGACTACGGCCTGCCTGCCGCGGAAAATGAAAATCGGTTTAGCCTGGTTACGAATAACCTGGAATGCGATGTCAGCGTTTTCATCCAGAATCCGGAGATTCTGCACGACATTGTCGTCACCGAATCGAAGCGCATGAATATAAAAAAAATGCTCAAATGCGTGGCGGTTGCGGTTGGCGGCGGGGTTCTGGCGGGACGCGGCCTGCACCATAAGCACCAGGCCAATGCAAACGGCATGGCAGACGAATCCGGACTGCGCCCGAAGGCGCAGGGGGCAACCGGCAATGTCGAGCTTGGCGCGGGTGCTGCGCTGGCGACGGGCGGGATGTACGGCGCCGTGCAGGCTGCCGCCGCCTGCGACGACACAAAAATGGAACGGAAGCTCGAAATCATGGCGGAACCTGGCGTCCGCGCGCTCAGCGTCAGGTTCGCCCCGCAGGTTGCAAGCTATATCCGTGAAAAAGCGGGGATTGCCCGCAACTGAGGGCAGGGCGGCAAAAATTCTGTATTTACATCATGCTATATAGTAGTATGCATGGCTTATACACTTGCGAAAGCTAACCATGACCCTCGGCCATCATACCGTCCGTTCCTACGACCAGCAGCTCGCCAACCTGATGCAGCTCATCCTCGACATGGGGGCTGAGGTGCGCAAGATGGTGCTTGCCGCCAAGCAATCGTTCCGCTCGCGGGACGAATCGCGTGTGTCCGACGCCAAGACCGCGGATAAACTTATCAATGATTTCGACCAGCGCATCGAGGAAGAGGCCACTATCATCCTCGCGCTGCAAAACCCGATGGCGATCGACCTGCGCTTCGTCATCTCCGTGCTGAAAATAACCACCATGCTCGAGCGCGCTGGCGATCTCGCCAAGAACACCATCAAGCGCAGCGTTAAAATGGGCACGTTCGCGCCCGAGCCGATCATCCAGAAGCTCGAACTCATGGCCGATACCGTGGTGGAAATGCTCGATATGGCGCTCGACGCGTTCGCGCAGAAAGATACGCAGAAAGCCACCGACGTGTGGAAGCGCGACGACATTATCGACGATATCTACAAGGAAATCTTCGCGCTCATGCAGGAAGATATGGTGAAGAACCCCGCCAACGCGCAGTCGTGCACCCATGTGGTGTTCGCCGCCAAGAACCTCGAGCGCCTCGCCGACTACACCACCAACCTCGCCAAGACCGTGTATTACGTCACCTCGGGCGTGCGGGCCGACAAGGCGTATCTCAAGAGCCTCTCCGAAAGCGCGAACTGACATGCGGCCAAAGCCTGTAGTACTCGCCATCCTCGACGGCTGGGGACACCGCGACGAAATCGCCGACAACGCCATCGCCAAAGCCAAAACCCCGTGCTGGGACGCGCTTATGCGCGATTACCCAAACGGCCTCATCAACGCCTCCGAACTGCATGTGGGCCTGCCCGAAGGGCAGATGGGCAATTCCGAAGTCGGCCACATGAATATCGGCTCGGGCCGGGTGCTGATGCAGGATCTGCCGCGGATCGACAACGCGATTGCGGATGGCAGCCTTGCAAAAAATCCACGTCTCATGGAATTCGTGCGCAAGGTGAAAGCGGGTACGGGCGTGTGCCATTTGCTCGGGCTGCTTTCGTCCGGCGGGGTGCATTCGCACCAGTCGCATATGGCGGCGCTGGCGAAGATTCTGGCGGGGCAGGGGCTCACGGTGAAGGTGCACGCCTTCCTCGACGGGCGCGATACGCCGCCGCAAAGCGCGCTGGAATATGTGGAAACGTTTGAGCGCGAAGCGGGCGCTGGGCTTATCGCCACTGTCAGCGGCCGCTATTATGCGATGGACCGTGACAAGCGCTGGGACCGCGTGCAAAAAGCCTATGATAGCCTTGTTATGGGAATGAGCGGGAATCCGCCAACTGCGCTACAGGCAGTGAAAGAAAGCTATGCGAAAGGTGTCAACGACGAATTCATGTCGCCGACCGGCATTGGAAATTACGAGGGGATGCGTAATGGCGATGGTCTTCTTATGGCCAATTTCCGTGCCGACCGCGTGCGTGAGATTCTTGCCGCGCTTGTTGATCCGGCATTCGCGGGATTCGAGCGTAAGCGCGTGGTGAAATTTTCTGCCGCGCTTGGTATGAACGAATATTCCAGCGAATTAAACCCGTATGTTCCCGCGCTGTTCGCACCCGAGCCGCTCACGCATATCCTCGGCGAAATCGTTTCCGCAGCCGGAATGAAGCAGTTGCGTATCGCAGAGACAGAAAAATACGCGCATGTGACGTTCTTCTTCAACGGTGGGCGTGAGAAGGAATTTCCCGGCGAGGAGCGCATCTTAGTGCCGTCGCCGAAAGTCGCTACCTATGACGAAAAACCGGAAATGTCGGCCTATGAGGTCACGGATAAGCTGGTGGAAGCGATCGCGTCGGAGAAGTTCGATCTCATCGTCGTGAACTACGCCAATACCGACATGGTGGGCCATACCGGCGATATCGTCGCTGCGGCTAAAGCGGTGGAAGCGGTCGATAAATGCCTCGCGCGCGTGTCGAAGGCGGTGCTGGAAAAAGGCGGCGCCATGCTCATCACTGCCGATCACGGAAACGCCGAAATGATGCACGACCACGAAACCGGGCAGGCGCATACAGCGCACACGCTGAACCTTGTGCCTGTCATCATCGTCGGCAAGGAGTACGCAGGCAAGAAAACCCCCATACCCGAAGGCAAGCTCGGCGATGTTGCGCCCACGCTGTTGCAGATGATGGGGCTCAAGCAACCGGCGGAGATGACCGGGCGCTCGCTGCTTGCCGGGCAATGAGATGAGCCGCGGGCGTGCAAGCAAGATCCTGCCCCTTATCGCTTATCCCTTATCGCTTTTATTTGTTACCCCCTCCTTTGCCGCCGCTCCCGCTGACGAACTTGAGCAGGCCCGGCAGGAAATCGCTTCGTCCAGAGAGCGCCAGTCGAAGATGGGCGAGGAGCACAAGGCGCTGGAAGGCGAGCTTAAGGAGTTGCAGCAGCAACTGGTGAAATCTGCCGCTTCCGTGCAGAAGGCCGAGGCCGACGTCGACGCCAGCGAGGAAAAGCTGCGCTTGTTCAGCAAGCAGACGCAGGGCAAAACCGCGCAGCTTGCCGCCCATGAGAAGCAAATGGCCGCGCTCGTGCAGGCGGCGCTGCGACTGAGCCGCATGCCGCCGGAAGCGGCGCTTACCATGCCTGAGGACCTTGACGATTCCATGAAAGCGGCGCGTACCCTGCGCATGATCACCGAGGATATCCGTAAGGAAATGGACAGCATCAGCCTGCAGGTCAAGGAGCTGCGCCAGCTGGAAGCCAGGCTGGAGGAGCGCCGTGATGAGCTGAAGCGCGTGCAGGCATCGCTCGACGGGGAACGCAAAGGGTTGCAGGCGCAGGTCACGCAGCGTCGCGCCCTGCAGGAAACGCTCGGGCGCGAGCAGCAGCGTGAAGCCCGCAAAGTGGCCGAACTGGCGAAGAAGGCGCAGGACATGCAGGCGCTGATCGCAAAGTTAAAGCGCGACGAACGCACCGCCGAAGAGCGTGAGGCAGCAAAAAAGGGCAAGCGCTCGTTTGCCGAAGCTAAGGGCCGCATCCTGCCGCCGCTTTCAGGCAAGCTCATGCAGCGTTTCGGCGAGGGGGCCAAGGACAGCGCCACCCGCAAAGGCGTGGTGGTGAAGGCCCGCGGCGACGCGCAGGTGGTGGCGCCGTTTGACGGCGAGGTTGTGTATGCCGGGACTTTCCTCAATTACGGCAGGCTGGTCATCATCCGCCATGCCGACGAGTTCCATACCTTAATGGCGGGACTTAGCCGGATAGATGTGGCTGTCGGCGAGTTTATGTTGGAAGGAGAGCCAATTGGTGCTATGGGAGATAGCGAATCGGAAAGCCGTCTGTATATCGAACTGCGAAAAAACAACCAGCCCATCGACCCCAGGCCGTGGATTAAAAATCTTTAGGAGAACCCGTTACCTATGCGCCGCATAACCAAAATCCTGCTCGCCAGCACCTTTCTTGCCGCCGCGCCGTTCGCCGTATCTTCCGCCGAGAAAAGCGATACATTCCAGCTCCTCAGCCTGTTCGGCGACGTGTTCGAGCGCGTGCGCAACGATTATGTCGAGGAAGTGAAGGATTCCGACCTGATCGAAGCGGCGTTAAACGGCATGCTCACCTCGCTCGACCCGCATTCGAGCTATATGACCGAAAAAGCCTTCAAGGAAATGCAGGTGCAGACCAAGGGCGAATTCGGCGGCCTCGGCATCGAAGTAACGATGGAAAACGGTCTGGTGAAAGTAGTGTCTCCCATCGACGACACCCCGGCCTTTAAGGCGGGCATCCAGCCGGGCGATTATATCAGCTATATCAACGACGAACAGGTGATGGGGCTTACCCTCTCCGAAGCGGTCGAGCGCATGCGCGGGCCGGTGGATTCCAAGGTGAAGCTTACCATTTTCCGCGAGGACACGCCTGAACCGATTGACCTGACGCTGGTGCGCGCCACCATCAAGATCCGTTCGGCCAAGGCCCGCGCGGAAGGCGATGATATCGCCTACGTCCGCATCACCTCGTTCACCGAGCAATCGACCGAGCTGATGAACGAAGAATTCAAGCGCATCAAGAAAGACCTGCCCAACCTGCGCGGCGTCGTGCTTGACCTGCGCAATAACCCTGGCGGCCAGCTCGAGCAGGCGGTGTCGATCTCCGACGCGTTCCTCACGCAGGGCGAAATCGTTTCCACCCGCGAGCGCGATCCCAACAAAACCAAGCGCTACTCGGCGCAAAGCGGCGACGAACTCGTGGATGACAGCATCCCCGTGGTCGTGCTGGTCAATAATGGCTCGGCTTCGGCATCCGAAATCGTGTCTGGGGCGCTGCAGGACCATAAGCGCGCCATCATCCTCGGCACCAAGACCTTCGGCAAAGGTTCGGTGCAGACTGTCATCCCGCTTACCGAGCACGGCGCGATCCGCCTGACCACGGCGCGGTACTACACCCCGTCGGGACACTCGATTCAGGCCAAGGGCATCGTGCCCGACATTACCGTCGAGCAGGCCAAGATCGAACCGCTGAAAACCAACGACCGCCAGCGCTCGGAAGCCGATCTCCGCAAGCGTCTCGAAAACCTTGAAGACAAGAAAAAGAAGGAAGAGGCCAAGGAGAAGGCAAAGAACGGGGGGCAGCCTGCCGTCGATCCCAAAGCCGAAAAGCCGAAATCCGAAAAGGACGACAAGGACAAAGACAAAAATACTAAGAAAAAAGAAGGCGAAACCGAACCCACCCAGGACTTCCAGCTGCAACGCGCGATGGACCTCCTGCGTGCGGTAGGCGTTTACAATCAGGTATCGGCAAACAAATAGTAACGGCGGGGTGCAGCAGGCATGAAGTGGAAGAAACAGGATTTCTTTCACTGTAAAGCGTCGATTGCGCTCCTAATCTTTGACAAGGTGTGGATGTTCTTCTCCAACTGGCTTAAAGGCACGGCGGGCACGGATAGGGCGTTTGATTCCGGCCGCAGGCTGGTGATCAAGCTCGACGGCGGTGAGATTCTCGGCAAGCTCATCACTCTGGACGCTCCCAAGCCGCCTGTCGCCGCAGCTGAGCCTGCGCCTTCGCCCGAGCCTGCCGCCGCTGCGCCGGAAACCAGACCGGTCGAGCTTGAGACCCGGCCCGATGCCGAAAAACCGGCTCCTGAAACCGCGCCCGCCGCAACTCCGGAACCTGCCGCTGTGCATGAGCCTGAGCCGGAAGCGCAGTCCACCACGCCGGAAATAACGCAGTCGCCGATCGCCGATATCCCCGCGCCAGCAACGCCGCCCACGCCTACCGCCGCCCTTAACCCTGACCTGATCGAAAAAACCGAGGCGGGCGATCTGCCGGTGGTCAGCAAGGAAGGCATCAAGCCGTGGCGCTATTATTCCAAGCCTTTCGAGCGTAAGAACAGCCAGCCGATGGTGGCGATCATCATCACTGGCATGGGCCAGAACAAGCTTGCCTCGCAAAATGCGCTGAAGCTTGCCGAACAGGTGACGGTGGCGTTTTCGCCGTATGTGCGCGACCCGTCCAACTGGGTGGCGGCGGCGCGCGCCAACGGCCATGAAATGCTTATCGAATCGCCCATGGAAGCCGCCGATTATCCCGCTTCCGATCCCGGCCCGCAGGGGCTTCTGGTCGGCAAGGGCGGCGGGTCGAACGAGAAACGGCTGGAATGGCAGATGTCGCGCTTTCCCGGCGCCATCGGCCTGCTCACGCCCCAGGGCGAAGTATTCACCACCGATGCCGATTCGCTGAAGATGCTGCTGCAGTCATTGGCCAATCGCGGCCTGCTGCTGGCGCTCGGGCGCGAGCCGCACCGCAAGGATACCAAAGAACTGATCGACGCAGGAACCACCGCCAACGTTACCGCCGATTTCCTTATCGATGAGGAGTTATCGCCCGCGAGCATCCAGTCGCGCCTGATTGCGCTGGAGCAGAAGGCGAAGAAGCAGGGTTTCGCCATCGGCGTCGGCAGCGCCTACCCGGTGACCATCGAACAGCTGCACCTGTGGATGGGCACGCTGCAGGAGAAGGGGCTGATCCTTGTGCCCGTTTCCGCCATCGCCAAGCTCAAATTCTCGTAAATATGCCGACTCCTCTCGCCCAATCGCTGCCTTACCGCGACGGCGTGGGCATCATGCTCATCAACGCGAAGAAGCACGTGTTTGTCGCCAGGCGCATCGACACTACCTCGGAAGCGTGGCAGATGCCCCAGGGCGGCATCGACCCCGGCGAGTCGCCCGTGCAGGCGGCCTTGCGCGAGCTGGGCGAGGAAACCGGCACGGATAAGGCGGAAATCCTGCGCGAAAGCGCCGGCTGGTATGAATACGACCTGCCCGACCATTTGATTCCCGTCATCTGGGGCGGGCGCTTCCGCGGACAGCGCCAGAAATGGTTCGCTTTACGCTTCACCGGCACCGACGCCGATATCGATATCAATACCGAGCATCCTGAGTTTTCCGAGTGGCAATGGACGGAGATAAAAAACCTGCCCGGCCTTATCGTGCCGTTTAAACGCGATCTGTATCAGGCGCTGGTGGACGAGTTTAGCGACCTCGCCTGATATTTACGCGGTGATGCCTGCCTGACGAAGCTCGGCGGCGATTTTCTGCACGTTCTCGGGCGTTTTGGTGATGTCTTTGTTGTTCACGGCGATGGTCTGGAACGCGAGGTTCTGCTGCGCGGTGAGGCCAAGTTTTTTCGTCATCGCGTCGATGAAATCCGGCAACGGTCCGCTGCTGCCAAAGGTGGCCTCGAACGCCGACGATAAGGCAAAGGCCGGCGGCTGCGACGGCATGGCGCTGAAAATCCCGTTCAGCGGGTTGCCGATGCTGGCTAAAAACTCATCAATGAGCCCGCCCGCGTCAACGCTATCCGCGCCGAAAACATCGCTTTTCCGGCTGATATTCGCCTCCGCTTTCACGCCAAACAGCAACGCCTCGAAATTCGCCGTGCCCAAAGCCTGATTCTGCGGCTTGGCACCTGCTGCGCCAAAAGACGCCAGCGTTGATTGGATACCTGATATCATGTGATCCTCCCTATGAATCGTGTCGTTACACGGGTAACAGCAGCAAGAAGCGTGCCTAAGGGCGGTATTGCTGCGGGATTGTCCAGCGCATTGTATTTATTGAGATTTTTTTGCGGTATATGGCCACGCCGCCCGAGCCTGCAGGATGGTGAATAGCTTTACTTCATACGGTAGTGCAACTGAAACGGATTGTTGATTAAGTTGCTAATAAATAACAAATATAATTTTGTCATTAAATTGTAACGCCACGATCTGGAAAATTCCTCTTACAATTGCCCAATGGCGAGCGTGTTATCAAATCTTGTGTATTTTGTCGGTGAAGAAACCGCATTGGCTGCCCGCGCCATGAAAGCTGTCGAATGGGTTGCATCAAAACCTGAAGGGCATGCAATCTTAGAGGAGGCGAAAAGACTATATGGACAGCCTGTACATATTGTTACTGATCCCTCTTTTGTTGTTCATAATATTGGCTTTGGAATCTATGAGGGAAAGCCTGCTGTTTTTATCAATCCTAACGCTATTGAAGTGGCAAAATTTATTGATGAGCATGGTAAACAATTCCCATTTAGTCTGGAGAGATTTTTTTCACATGAATTTAAGCATGCAGCGCAACCCAATTTATTAGAGGAAGTGGGAGCATATGCGCAAAGACGGCAACAATATTATGAAGAAACTACTCCCGAAGTTCCGTTTGAACAGTACCGGCATAGGATAGAAACGGCAAAAAATGACGTGGGACAATTAAAAGATATTTTAGGCGAGATATACGATACGCATATTTTTGCTCAGGCAAAAGCCGGGTTACAGCGTATGATGGAGAAATCCGCTCAAGATTCACTCATTCAGCAATTTACGGCAAAATATGAAACACCGGCTATTGAATTTGAAAACTTGATGATGTGTAAATATAAAAATGAACCTAGCCGTACCACGGATTATGTAAGTTCAGGTATTTTTGATGATGTGGCATGGCAAGCAGATAGACAAGGGTTTATCGATAATGCCATTGTTTCATTAAAAGCAGCAGAGCAACAAATTAGTCAAGCCGGTGGTACTCAAACTTTTCGTGGTGGAGAAAGAACTGAACCAAAGCCACGTGAAGGCGGTTGGGCTGAAAAAACCTAAAATTGCGGCCATTTCTTAACTTAAGTGGACTTGGACCGGAAAACGTTGGACTGTTCCGAAGTGGTGCC
>CAZBUX010000025.1:0-12602 GCA_964495185.1 uncultured Rickettsiales bacterium
TAACCGTGCCTGACCATACGGCATTGCATGTCATGTACGGCCCTTCGTCCAATGGCGGCGCCGGTAATGCCGGGCTTTACATCGCTTGCGACGGTGGACCCGAGATTGCCTTCGATAAAATTAAGGCTGCTTTTGATGATGCCGATATTGCTTATTCGGTCGTTAATGCGAAAACCGTCAAAGGACTTGAAATTCGTGAGTCGATCAAGCAAGTGATCAAACTTGAGCTCGGTTCGGCGCACACCATAAAATCACAGGAAAGTGCGATCGCGGAGACGCTTGAGGCTATCCGTAGCGCAGCGCGGAAACATGACGGCGAGCGCTTCGGGAATGTGCTTGAGGAAATGGGAAGCGAAGTAACGCTCAACAAAATCCTCAAAGCGATGGAAGAATCGCGGCTCGCCAAGGAACCTAAGCAAAAGCGGGAGCGCTAAGCCCGACTATCCCAGATTCCTCTCCGCGAAGTCCCAGTTCACGAGCTTATCTAAGAACGTCGTGATGTAATCCGGGCGGCGGTTCTGGAAATCGAGGTAATAAGCGTGTTCCCATACGTCCATGGTGAGCAGGGCTTTCTGGCCGTGCACCATCGGCAGGTCGGCGTTGCCGGTCTTGGTCACTTTTAATTTTCCGGCATCCAGCACCAGCCACGCCCAGCCAGAGCCGAACTGCGTGGTTCCGGCTTGCTTGAAAGCTTCCTTGAAGGCGTCGAAGCTGCCGAAATCGCGGTCGATCAGCTTGGCGATCTCGCCTTTCGGCGCGCCGCCGCCGTTCGGTTTCATGGAATGCCAGTAAAACGTGTGGTTCCATACCTGCGCGGCGTTGTTGAAAATCCCGGCCTTGGCGGCATCCTTGGCTGACGTTTCGATGACTTCTTCGAGCGAGGCGCTTGCCAGCGGCGTGTCTTTCACGAGGTTGTTCAGGTTGGTCACGTAAGCCTGATGATGCTTGCCGTAGTGGAACGACAGCGTATTGGCGGTGATGTACGGCTCCAGCGCGTTTTGGGCGTAGGGCAGTTCGGGCAGGGTGAACGTCATGTGAACCTCATTGGTTGGCGGTTTGGTAGCGGCGGCAAAGGCAGGCATACACTGGCCGGATGCGACCGCAGCGGATATGGCGACTATGCCTTTACAGAATTCACGCTTCGTCAGCAACATAAAACCGTATATTAGGTTGTAAACCTATGTATGCTTTTCCTGAGCATTACTCAACGGATATAAAAAAGCGATGGGCAGATTACCCGAATCCTACTGTGCCGACAGCGTACGCACCCACGAGCGCGACCGGTTTCTCTCCAGCCTGTTCATTCCCGCGCAGCACCGCGAATCGCTGCTCGCCCTCTATGCGCTCGACGCCGAATGGGCGCATATCCACATCGCCGTCACCGAAGCCATGATCGCGCAGATACGCTACGCATGGTGGCAGGAGGCCATTGAGTCCATCCTTGCCGGAAAACCCACGCGCGAGCATCCGGTGTTGCTGGCGCTTGCGCCGCTGCTTGCGGCAGGGCAGGTGGATACGGCCTCACTTTTTACGTTGCTTGAAAGCTACCGCGAGCATTTCCCGGTACTGCCTCCGGTGCGGGAGGAATCCATGGAAAAAATATCTCTCCACCTGATCCGCGCCGCATGTCCGCAGGCGGAAGAGGGGTGGAAAAAAGGGCATCGGGCGATACGGAAACACCGTGAACGCTTTGGAAAACGGTGCAATACCTTGCTTTATCTTAAGCTGTTCCTCCATTGACAATGGTTAATTTGTGTTTATGATTTCCGTCCTAAACAGGGAGCAAAACCATGCCAACGAAAAACGAACTGAGATTAACAGACCTTCACAGCTATTCAGCCGGTGATTTGAAAATCAAAATCATGGAAGGAAGCGATCGTCCGGATGGACTCGGTTATCCTAAGACGGATAGCAAAGTATGGGATGTTGTCACTGAAATAGATACCAAGCATCCGGAGCATCAGGAAGCAGGGCTTAGGGCTGACCTGTTGTTGGATGTCATTCGCGGCAAGCTGGCAGCTCGCGGCTATGAATTCAAAGAAGGTTACCGTGTCGATTATTTTGCGAATGAACGTACGCTTCCGGTTTCTAAAACGAAACGCGACGGCAGCCCAGCCGATCTTAAAGATATCGCCAGCATTGTCGAGCACGCCATCGATGGTTTTGAATGGATTGTCTATCCGAACGCCGCCAAAGCCCGGCAACAGGCGGAGATTAAAGCCGCTCAGGCAGCAATCCGCTAAAGCAACCCCAGCGCTTCCCGGTGCAGCTCCGCGCTCCCTGCCGCCAGCACGCGCCCGTCGCTTTTGATGGTAAGCGGCTTGCCGTCCCAGTCGGTAATCACGCCGCCCGCGCCGGTGACGATGGGGGCGAGCGCGCAGTAATCATAAGGTTTCATCGACCCGTCCGCCACGATGTCCAGCCTGCCTGAGGCGAGCGTGGCGTAGGCATAGGCGTCGCCACCCAGTTCGATAACGCCCGCCGCTTCCCCGAGCCTTGCAAAACGCACGGCGTCGGCGGGTTTAAAATAATCGCTGGAAGTCGTGGAAATCACCGCGTCTGAAAGGGCGGGGGCCTTGCGCACCATGACCGGCTTGCCGTTGCAACTGGCCTTTCCGTCTGCCCCCACCCAGCGTTCTTTGGTGATCGGCTGGTCGATAATGCCAAGTACCGGAATATCGTTATGGGTAAGCGCGATCAGCGTGGTGAACGTCGTTTTCCCGGCGATGAAGGCGCGCGTGCCGTCGATGGGGTCGATTACCCATTGGTAGGCGGCATTGTCATTGCGCCGTGCGAATTCCTCGCCGAAAATGCCGTGATCGGGGAAGGCGGCTTCGATCTTTTCCCGGATTATCGTTTCCACTTCGCGGTCGGCCTGCGTCACCGGGCTTGCATCTTCTTTTTGCATCACATCGAGCTGCGTGCGGAAATAACCGCGCAATATTTCGCCTGCGCTATCGGCAAGTGCGTGGGCGAGGGTGATGAAAGCGGGGTCGAGCATGGTGATTGATTAAGTCGAACGGCTTCGCTAGGTTTACGAGTATGTCCGACATTCATGCCCTGATTCGCGATTTCCTGCAACAGCAGAGCGTCCTTTTTTCCCCCTCTCCCTTTGAGGGGGAAGGGGATGATTACGTTAAAGCCGGCGTAATCCCATTCCTTACCGGCAAGCCCCTGCGCTTCTATGTCATAAAACCCAAAGGCATGATTCCCGGCCTCGGCAGCCCTCCTTTCCAGCTCTGCAAGGGCACGCGGCAATACCACGTGCCGGGCGTGGGCTGGCGGGATATCAAGGATGGGATAGGGGCAACATCGAAAGATAAGGAAACCCTCGCCGAAACGGCGCTGCGCGAAAGCATCGAAGAACTCGGGCTTGAACTGCGCAATATCGCGAAATTATATGACATGGGCGGCTACGGCTTCACCTCCGCCACCACTGGGCAGGGCAAGAAAATGTGGCTGTTTGCCGCCGAGATGAAAGCCGAGCGCGATTTCCTTCCCGACGCTGCCGTTGCCGCCGCCACGAGCGAGCGGAAATGGCTGGAAGCGGCGGAATTTGCGGTTGTCGGGCGGGACGATCACCGGTATATTCTGGCCGATATCGAAGCGAAATTGCTGCCATCCTGAGCTATGCTCGGGTTGACAGAAAAATAAGGAATCCGGCCATCCGTACCATCGAACGCAACCAGCGTTTCACCAACCCGCTGGTGAACGAATCCAGCCCCTACCTCAGGCAGCACGCGCACAACCCCGTGTTCTGGTATCCGTGGGGCAAGGAGGCGCTCGACCGCGCGCGCGCCGAGAACAAGCCCATCCTCGTCTCCATCGGTTATTCCACCTGCTACTGGTGCCACGTGATGGAGCGCGAGGTGTTCGAAAACCTCTCCGTGGCCTCGCTGATGAACAAGCTGTTCATTAACATCAAGATCGATCGCGAGGAGCACCCCGAGCTCGACGAAATTTACATGGTCGCCCGCCAGCTCATGACGCATGAAGGCGGCTGGCCCAACAACGTATTCCTCACTCCCGACCTCAAGCCGTTTTACGCAGGCGGCACTTACGGCGCTACCGACGCCTACGGCAAGCCGGGCTTTCCCCGTCTGCTGGAGTGGCTTGCGCATTCATGGGCCACGCAGAGCGCCGAAGTCATCGAAACCGCCGACAAAACGCTGGCGATGATGCGTCATTTCCTCACCTATGCCCCTGAGAAGAAAACCGCGCCCCCGCAAAGCGCCCGCGCGCAGGCCGACGATTTGTTCGCGCAGTTGCAGAAGCATTACGACGGCAGCAGCGGCGGTTTCTTTCAGGCCCCGAAATTCCCGCATGAGCATTATATTTCGTTCCTGCTTGCCTACCACGAACTTACCGGCAGCGAAAAAGCGCTCGACATGGCCACGTTCACCCTTGGCAAAATGGCGGCGGGCGGTATTTACGACCATGTCGGCTGCGGCTTCCACCGCTATGCGGTGGACAAGGAGTGGCACGTGCCGCATTTCGAGAAAATGCTTTACACGCAGGCGATGATGGCGCGGCTCTATGCCGAAGCGGCACGCATCACCGGAAACGTCTATTACGCCGACATCGCCAAAGGCGTGCTCGATTTCACCCGCGGTCCGCTCACCGACGGCAACGGCGCCTTCTACGCCGCCATAGACGCCGAGAGCGACCGCATCGAAGGCGCCTATTACGCGTGGACGCCGGAATACCTGCAGGCCGTGCTCAAGCCCGAGGAAGTCAATTTCTTCGTGCATTTCTACGCGCCCGCCGACATCCCGCAATTCCCCGGCCACAAGCATCCCGAAGGGCAGGTGATCGTCGCCCGCAAGCCGCTCGACCAGGCCGCGCGCGAGGAGGGCATGCCGCTCATGCAGCTGCTCGCCATGAGCGCTACGGTCATGAACAAATTGCTCATCAACCGCAACCAGCGCAATTCCCCCGGCATCGATCGCAAGATCATCGTCGGCTGGAACGGCCTGATGATCGACGCCATGGCCCATGCCGGGCGCGTGCTCGACACGCCGCGTTATGTCGACGCCGCCAAACGTGCCGCCGATTACCTGCTCGAACACGCCATCGACAACGACGGCAGGCTCTACCGCGTCGTGCCCGAGGGCCGCACGCGGATCATGGCCACGCTGGAGGACTACGCCTATCTGGCCAAAGGCGTATTGTCGCTGTGGCAGGCTAATTCCGACCCGGCCATGCTCGACGCCGCCATGTCGCTCATGCAGCAGGCCGACGAAATCTTCGCCGATCCGGCAGGCGGTTATTTCTTCAGCGCGCCTTCCGAATTACAGCCCGAACGCGTCAAAACCGGCGACGACGGCACGCTGCCGAACGCCAACGCCGTGATGATCGGCAATTTCGTCGAGCTGCACCGCATTACCGGCAGGCAAGATTATCTCGGAAAGGCAGAGGCGCTCATCGCCTTCTTCACCCACCACAACCCGCGCATGATCATGGAATACGCTACCATGACGCAGCTGGCGCTCAGGCTTTCCGGCGGCAGTGAGCCCGTTACGCCAGCCGTGTTCGTCCCGGGCGAAAACCTTCCCGTACCCGCGCCTGACGGCGCCGTACAGGTCACCGCCGCGCTTTTCCCGGCTGACGCCCGCCCCGGCCAGTCCTGCGAAGTGATCGCCACCATCGATATCGGCGAAGGCTGGCACATCAACGCCAATCCGGCGGGCAGGCCGTTCCTGGTTCCCACCCAGCTCGACGTGCAGGGCGAGGGGATGGAGCTCATCGAAACCCTTTACCCCAAGCCGGTACAGAAAACCGGCGCCGGGCAGGACGGCCCGCTCCCCGTCTATGAAGGCCTGGTCAACGTCACCCTGCGCCTGAAACTCTCCGATAAGCAGCCCGTCCGTCCGAAGCTCACGCTGCGCGCCCGCTTCCAGCCCTGCATGGGCACCAGCTGCCATAAAACGCACGATATCGCTATTCCCCTGTAAACCTATTCAATTCCCTCGTTTTTATTATTTTGACAACTCCCGGCAAGCTGCGCTATTATCATCGTTCGACTTAAATCCTAGCCAATTGGACGAAGGGAGGTAACTTTCCTTGGTAGAAGTTATTGTACGTGATAATAACGTTGACCAGGCGCTTCGCGCGCTCAAGAAGAAGATGCAGCGTGAAGGCATCTTTCGTGAAATGAAAATGCGCAAGCATTATGAAAAGCCCGCAGAAGCCCGCGTCCGCAAAGCCGCGGAAGCAAAGCGTCGCGCCCGCAAGCTCGCTCGCAAGAATTCCGAGCGCAACGACTAGCGTAAGCCCAGTTTTTGTTTGCAAGTGTCATCCCCGCCAGCGTGCGGGGATTTCGCTTTTCAGGGGTTATTTCGCTTCCCGCGTCACCACTTTTTTTGCCGTGTCGAACACGGTGCTTGCGTCCATATCCGACGTATCGATAAGGAACGCGTCCTCGGCGGGTTTCAGCGGGGCGACCGAGCGTTTTTCGTCGCGCTCGTCGCGTTCGCGCAAATCTTCCAGCACCGACTCGAACACCACTTCGATGCCTTGCCCTTCCAGCTCCTTATGGCGGCGCTTGGCGCGGGCGTAGAGCGTGGCGGTGATGAAGAATTTGAAATCGGCGTCGGGGCATACCACTGTGCCGATGTCGCGCCCGTCGAGTACGGCGCCTTTGCGGCCATGCGCAAAATTGCGCTGGAATTCCAGCAGCGCCGCCCGCACTTCCGGGAATGCCGAAATGATGGAAGCTGCTTGCCCGATACGTTCCTGACGTAGCCTTGGGTTGGCTAAATCCTCGGCGTCGATGGAGCGCGCCGCCTCAATGGCGGCGGTGACGTCACCCGGTTCCTTGCCGCCATATACCACTTTCATCCCGACTGCGCGGTACAGGCTGCCGGTATCGAGGTAATCCAGCCCGAAATGCTCGGCGATGCGGCGTGCGAGCGTGCCTTTCCCCGAAGCCGCCGGGCCGTCTACCGCGATGACCACGGGGCGGTGAGGGGCGGTGGCCGGCCTTGACGCGGAAATTTTAGCGCCAAGCGTATTCATGAGTTCCACGAAAATGGGGAAGCTGGTGGCGATCGCCGCGCCGTCGTCCACAGTCACCGGTTCTTTGCTTGCCATGCCGAGCACAAGGAACGCCATGGCGATGCGGTGGTCGAAGCGCGTGGCGACCTGTGCGCCGCCCTTTGGGTTGCCGCCGGTTACATACAGGCTGTCGCCCTCGGCGCGCGCGGCCACGCCGCAGGCGTTCAGCGATTCGACGATGGCGGCCAGCCGGTCGCTTTCCTTCACGCGCAACTCCGAAAGCCCGTGCATCACGGTTTCACCTCTGGCAAAGGCCGCCGCTACCGCCAGCACCGGGTATTCGTCGATCATCGACGGTGCGCGCGCGGCGGGCACGGTCACGCCTTTCAGCGCGCTATGCTTCACATGCAGGTCGGCCACCGGCTCGCCCGCCACCACACGCGGGTTTTTGAATTCGATATGCGCGCCCATTTCCCGAAGCGTGGTGAAAAGCCCGATGCGCAGCGGGTTCACGCAGATGCCCGGCAGCGTCAGCTCCGAGCCTTCGCAAATAAGCGCCGCTACCACCGGGAACGCGGCGGAAGAAGGGTCGCCCGGTACCGCGATTTCGCGGTTCGCCGGTGCAATGGTTTGCTGGCCTTCGACGGCAATGACCGTTGCGCCGCCTTCGGTTTTCGTTTCGATGCCAAATCCCAGATGCCGCAGCATGTTTTCCGTGTGGTCGCGGGTGGCGACGGGTTCGATGATGGTGGTAATGCCGCGCGTGTTCAGCCCTGCGAGCAGCACCGCCGATTTTACCTGCGCCGAAGCCACCGGCAGGCGGTAAGTCACGGGCAGGGCGCTTGCCGTGCCGGTCAGCGCCAGCGGCAGGTGTTTGCCGTCGCGGGCTGAGAATACCGCGCCCATCTG
Organism: uncultured Rickettsiales bacterium; assembly: GCA_964495185.1. Lineage (GTDB taxonomy): Bacteria > Pseudomonadota > Alphaproteobacteria > Rickettsiales > SXRF01 > CAZBUX01. The sequence continues at coordinate 7,906 of CAZBUX010000025.1, forward strand.
CGCCAGCGGCGTCATCACGCGGGCCATCGGGCGCGAGCTCAGGCTTGCGTCGCCGGTAAAAAACGTCGTGAAAGGATAGGGCGTGACAAGCCCCATCAGCAGGCGCGTGCTGGTGCCGGAATTGCCCATATCGAGTACATGGCGGCTTTCGCTGAGCGCCCCCGTGCCGACGCCGCGCACCGTCCAGCGTCCCGGCGAATCCTGGTCGATGGGCACGCCCAGATGCCGCAGCGCCCGCGCCGTATTCAGCACGTCGTCGCCTTCGAGCAACCCGGTGATTTTCGTCGTTCCCAGTACCTGCGAGGAGAGCATCAGAGCGCGGTGAGAGATAGATTTATCGCCGGGAATGGCGGCATTTCCTTTGAGCGCGCCCGTGGGCGCGGAACGCATGGGAACCGGCGTGGATGTAGCTGTCATGTTTCAGTCGATCCCGATATTGCAGTACCAGTTAGGATTTTTCTTATTGGGGGTAAGGAAATCCGCGCAGTAATAGGTTTTAAGCGAGACGTAGATGGTGACCGCGATGCTGATGATCGCCAGCATGCCGAAGAACGTGTAAAAACTATTGGTAATATTGCCCACGAAATAGTTCATGAGGCGGCGGCTGAGTTTTTCGTTATTGCCTTCGCTGACGGGCGGCTGGATGCCGAACGGGTATTGCTTGGCGATCGCCGGGCCACCGCCGTGGATGCCCATATCCTTCTGTTCCTTGAGTTTGGATATGTCGAACCCGGCTTTACGCTGTGGGGCGACGGCGTGTTTCCTGAGCGTATCCGGGGCGATAGGGGGCGGCACGGGCAACCCGGCGGGCGAAAACCGGCTTTCCTGCGGCGAGGGCGGAAAATGAATCGAAATCTGCTTACCGGCGGCAGGGGTGTTCATGAACGAAATCATGCCGTCGTTTTCGTCAGGCAGGGCGTCCATGATCTGGCGCAGGATCTGCGCGCGCGAGCAGGCCGATTCAACCTGTACGGCGTCGGGGAGCTTTGTGAGGCTGACATAGAGTTTGGCGTGTTCGGATTCCTGATAGAGCTTGGCGTCGAAGCCATAGGCGATGAGCACCTCATGGGCGAGCTTGGCCTCGCGCGGCGTGTTCAGCAGGAAGCTGTCCTGCGCGTTATTACTGTTTAAGGGGGCGATGCTGGAGCAGAGAATTTCCAGTACTTCCTTATAGCTGCGCTGCATGAAATTATCGTATAATATATATTATGGAAAAAATAGTACCGGTAACAGGCGTAGCTGTAAGTATGCAACAAAATTAGGTGAATACGCAAGTGCCATGGGATGCGTTTTGAAGCTATCTGGCTATTTTAGCTGACTTATTACAGTCATCGCTTCGCTTACTACAATAACCATCCCATCACCTTATATTTGCCCTTGTTGGCATAGATTTCTTTCATTTCCGCTATGCTTCTTATCGCCCATTCCAGTTGCTCCTGCTTTGGATAATTGGTTACTTTAGCCAGTTCGCGTATCGCATCGGTCTGCTCGTGCAGGCTTTGCCAAAGCGGCTCCTGTTCAAGAACGTTCTTAACAAGCTTTCCCATGTGTGATGTGCTTGTTAAAAGCCCATACAAAGGATTTCCGGCATACGACATAAACCTGTCCGCCAGCTTCCAGGCATTTTCTGCGACATCTGTCGCTTGCAGCTCACGCGGCAATAAGCTCCCTAATATTGCTTGCTGGTACCTTACTGCATTGGAAATATACGTATCGATAAGCTTGTTGATACTTTCATTCGTGGGCATTTGCGTGTTCCTTTTGTTTTTGTTTCAGCCCAATTTACCTGATGAAAACGCCGGCCAATATGAAGTTTTTGTGAACTTAGTCGCGGCTTTGTTATTCGCCCCTTCCGGGCCAATACTGGCGCATCTATACTCATGATGTCATCCTGAGCGCAGCGAAGGATCTTTCGCTTCAGTAAAGATAATAGATACTCAATATCAATTGCTTAACGATAAAATGCAAAGAAATGCAAAGAAATGTCAAGAATCCGAAGGCGCCCGGCACCTCAAAAACATGCAGCCCTTTGATGTGCCTGCATTATCGTTAAAACCAGACGGTTCCAGACGGCTCAATCCGGTATCAAAACGGCTTTTTACCGGCTGAAAACGGATGAAACCCGGCTCTAAACGGCGCCGCCTATCGCGTTTCGATGACCATGCCGTCATAACCCGGCACCACGTCCGGGGGCAATTCGCCCGCGAGCTTGTCGTAGTCGAAATCGTGGGCCATGTGGGTCAGCACCGCGAGCTTAGGCTTCACGCGCTCGATCCAGCCGAGGGTTTTCCGGAAGTCGGAATGGCTGTGCGACGCGGTGTAGCGCAGGCAATCGACGATCCAGACGTCGAGGTTGGCGAGTGCTTCGAAGGAATGTTCGGGAAATTCGTCGACGTCGGTGGAATATGCCACGTTGCCAAAGCGGTAGCCGAGCGTTTTGATGCGTCCATGCTGCTGTTCGAACAAAGTGATGGGAATGCCGAAGATTTTTATCTCCTGCACGGGAGCGTCGGGGATGATGTTCGGCGTCAGGCAAGGCCGGTACCAGACGTTTTCCGGCCTCGGCTTGAAGGCGTAATGAAACCGCTCTTTCAGGGCGTTAATGGTCGTGGCGTCGCCGTACACCGGCACGTTGCTGCCGGAGAGGAAGTTGAACGAGCGCATGTCGTCGATGCCGTGGATATGGTCGGCGTGATCATGCGTGTAAAGAACGGCGTCTATGCGGCTAATGTTATTGGCTAAACATTGCTGCCGGAGGTCGGGCGACGTGTCGATGAGGAAATGGTAGCCGTTCACCTGAAAAAACACCGACGCCCGCAGGCGTTTGTTTTTCGGATTGGCGGAAGTGCAGACTTTGCAGTTGCACCCGATCATCGGCGTGCCGCCGGAAGACCCGCAGCCGAGCAGCGTTACGCGCATGGCCTTTTGGCCTTGGTGAACAGGCGGAAAAAGTTATCGGTGGTGAGTCTTGCGCACTCTTCTTCCGATATCCCCTTAACTTCCGCCAGTATCTTGTTGGTATGTATGGTGAAAGATGGTTCATTGCGTTTTCCCCGGTGCGGTACCGGCGCTAAATATGGCGCGTCGGTTTCTACCAGCAGCCTGTCCAGCGGTACGTCGGCAAGCGCATCGCGGATGGCCTGTGCATTCTTGAAGGAAATGATGCCTGAGAGCGAAATCGACATCCCGAGTTCCACGGCTTTATCAGCCAGATGCTTGGATGACGTAAAGCAGTGTATTAATCCCGGGAAACGGCCTGTGGACATCTCTGTGGATAACATGGCGATCGTATCTTCATCCGCATCCCTCGTGTGGACGATGAGCGGAAGCCCGGTTTCGCGTGATGCTTTAATATGTTCGAGTAAACTCTTCTTCTGGGTTTCGCGGTCGCTTTTCTCGTAGTGGTAGTCCAGCCCGGTTTCGCCGATGCCGATTACTTTAGGATGTGAGGTTCTTTCGATAAGCTCCTCCGCCGAAGCGATTTTCTGTTCGCCGGAATCGTTAGGATGTACGCCGACCGAGCAATACACCCCCTCGTACCTCTCCGCTATCCCGCGCACTTCCTCGAATTCGGCCATATCCGTGCAGATGGTCTGCATCACCCGAACCCCCGCCTCCCGCGCGCGGGTTATCACCCCATCGAGGTCGTCCTTAAAGTCCGGGAAATTAAGATGGCAATGCGAATCGACGAGGAGCATTTATGCCGCTCCCTCTTTCTTCGCCTCCTGCCCCCCGAGCCGCGGAAACACTCCTTGTGGGGCCGGAAGGGGGGTGCCGGGGGTGAGCGCGAACTCAGCAGATATATGCGCGAATGTACGCTGGTTGTCGGGCACGGCAAGCTGGTCAAGAATTTTGGCAGCGGAATCAGGTACAAAAGGCTGTAACAGAAGAGCAATTTTACGAATGGACTCTGCCAATGAATAGAGCACTCTATTCATCTCCTCTATTTTTCCTTGTTTTTTGAGCGTCCACGGCGCTTGCCTGTCAATATATTCATTCGCTTCAGATGCATATTTAATAATGTCATTTGTGCATTTATCAAACTCGCAACTATTTATCATCTCTCGGATTTTATCAAACTTTATATTGGCTATTCCGACGGAAGCGCCGGAAGCCCCTCTCGTGTCATGAAGCCTTGAGTAATCCTCAATTTTATCCATTTCTGCTTCACTGATTTTGGCAAAATCACCGAGAGTTTTAGATAGAGCTTCTTGAACCTCTTGCTCATTTTGTTTGTTTTCCCATGATGGCACCTTTCCCTCGCAGTTCTTCTGGATCATCGACAATGTGCGCTGCACGAGGTTGCCGATATTGTTGGCCAGTTCCGCGTTCACCCGCAGCACCAGCCCTTCCCGCGAGAAATTGCCGTCATTGCCGAAGGGCACTTCGCGCATGAGGAACCAGCGCGTCTGGTCGAGCCCGAATTCGGCAACTAAATCAGCGGGTGCCACGACATTGCCCAGCGACTTGCTCATTTTTTCGCCCTCGATCGTCCACCAGCCGTGGGCGAATACGCGCTTTGGCAGCGCCAGCTTTGCGCTCATGAGGAAAGCGGGCCAGTAGACCGTGTGGAAGCGCAATATGTCCTTGCCCACCATGTGCAGGTCGGCAGGCCAGAAGGTGCGAAAATCGTCCGTGTTCTCATCGGGGTAGCCGACGGCCGTGATGTAGTTTGTGAGCGCGTCGAGCCAGACATA
>CAZBUX010000026.1:0-12567 GCA_964495185.1 uncultured Rickettsiales bacterium
GTGAGCGCCACGTAGAGCAACCGACGTTCTTCCTCATGCATCGCCTGCTTCTGCGCTTGCCGCAGGGCCGAGGCCGTCGCATCGTCAAGCGTGGAATCGGGCGACCACAGCGGCGGAATGTTTTCCTCGCGCTCCGCCCAAAGCAATCGCTCGCGCGCCTTGGGCACTTCCACCGTATCGGGCAATATCACGATCGGCGCCTGCAACCCCTTGGAACCATGAACGGTAAGAATGCGCACGCAATCCTTCGCCTGCTCCATGTCCCGCTTGATTTCGCTGTCGCTGGCCGAAAGCCAGTGCAGGAATCCCTGAAGGCTCGGAACGTTGTCTTTCTCGTACAGCAGCGCCTGCGACAAAAATTCATCGATGGGATCGTTGTATTCTTCACCCATGCGCCCGGTGAAGCGGCGGCGCAGGCCGAGCGTATCCAGCAAGTAACCGTAAAGCTCGTAAGGCGGCATGAAATCCGCCCGCGCCCGCAGGTCGGAAAGCAATGCATAGGCTTGCGCGTACACGCCGCCGCGCCCGGAAAATTCGCGCAGGCGTTCCCACAGATTCATCTCGCCACGCCCATGCGCCAGCGTGAATAATTCGTCCTCGCTGAAATTGAAAACAGGGCATTTGAGCAAAGCCGCCAGCGTCAGGTCGTCCTCAGGCAAAAGCAAGCACGCACCGATCGCCATAAGATCGCGTGCGGCGAGATTCTCGCCGAGCTTCATGCGGTCGAGCCCCGCCACCGGCACATTCTCACGCTTGAGCGCGCGCACGAACGCATCCACCAGCGAGGTGCGGCTGCGCACCAGTATCATGATATCGCCCGGCCTGACGGCACGGCCCTTCGCAGTAAGCTGCAACCCTTCATCCAGCCAGCGGCGGATTTCCGACGCAAGCTTACGCGCCAGCAACGTTTTTGGCGAAGCGCGTTCATCCTCGGCGGGGCGCAATACAGGCCACAACTCGACTAATCCTTTTTCGCCTTCGCGCTTCAGGGCATGGGTAATCGCGGCACCGCCGAAGGTAACGCCGGCGCGCATGGCTTCCGGGGCAAATACCGCGTCCACCGCCTGCAATATCTCCGGCGTCGAGCGGAACGAGCGCGTCAGCGCCTCGCGGTAGACAGGCATTCCGGCATTTTCGATACGTTCCTGAAAATAGCGCTGCATCGTCGCCAGCGCACGTACGTCGGCGCCCTGAAAGCTGAAAATGGATTGCTTCTCGTCTCCCACCACGAACAGCGAGCGCGCGATATCCTTGCGGCTCGCACCCGAAAAGAAATCCTCGGTCAGCGCCTGCACGATCGACCATTGCTCGGGGTTGGTGTCCTGCGCTTCGTCCACCAGCACATGGTCGATGCCGCCGTCGAGTTTGAAGAGCACCCACACTGAAATCCCCGGCCTTGTGAGCAGGTCGCTGGCGGTGAGGATCAGATCGTCGTAATCCATGCGCGCATGGGCGATCTTCAGCGTTTCGTACTCCGCTAGCAGCGCCATCGCGACGCGCAGCACCTGTGCGCTAAGCGCCGTCACCGTCACCGCGCAACAGGCGAAATGGAAACGCAGCGCGCGTTCCTGCTCGGAAAGCAATACTTCGATGAGGCCAGCATCGGTCAGCGCGGCTTTGGTGAAAAGCTGTTTGCGCGGCGTGTTTTTCTCGGTGAGAAATACTTTTAAATACGAATCCACACCGGTAATACCCGGTTTTGCTAAGAAACGCGCCATGCCTTCGGCGGTTTTGGCGTCGGTTTTAGCGCCCTGCGAAAGTATCCCGGCGATACGGCGCAAATCCGCAAGCGCCTTATCGTCATAGGCGAAATATTCCGCAAATAGCGATTCACGCGTCGCGTCCGGCGATACGCAGGCACGACGCCATAGCGCGGCGATGGCGGCGTCTTCGCCACCGGGACGTCGCAGCATCGCCTGCAACGCGCGTTTATCGGACACCAGCTCGCGCAGCAAATCGCCAAACGCCGTTTCGTTCAGGCGCCGCGCCAGCTCAGCAATCGCGTCGTTCACTTCCTGGTCATGCTCCCCGGCGCGGGAAAAAAGCCGCAGGCGAGCTTCGCCGAGCATCTCCTGCTCCGTGCGCGCATCCATCACGGTGAAATGCGGGCTTACCCCCGCCTCGATCGGAAAACGCCTGAGCAACGCCTGGCAAAATCCATGAATCGTCTGGATACGCACGCCTTCCGGCGCTTCCAGCACGGTAGCGAACAGGCCGCGCGCACGTTTGATCGCCTCGGCGTCCGGTTCGCGCGAAAGGAGTTCGGCAAGCGCCCCCGCAAGCGCGGTATCATCCACCATCACCCACTCGCCCAATGCTTTGAGGATACGGTTCGACATTTCAGCGGCGGCGGCATTGGTGAAAGTGAGGCACAGGATCTTCGACGGAGCCACCCCGTTTAGCAGCAAGCTCAGCACGCGCTTGGTCAGAAGCGTGGTTTTGCCCGTCCCGGCATTGGCCGAAACGAATACCGACGCCTCGGGCGATAAAACCGGGGTTTCGTAAGCGGCGGTATTTGCTGATTTTTTATTAACCGACATAGCTAAAATTCACTGAATCTTAATATTTAATCAAGGAAAACTGCGGTATAATACTTAACAGAGAGGTAAAACGATGCAGCCACGTATGCCCCGAGTCATGATCAGCAGCCAGTCGCCCAAGGTGCTCTTTATGCCGGGGGTGTTCGAGGAAACCATGCGGCTCCTCACCGAGGCGCATGAATACTTCCACCTGTTCGGCGCCGACGATCAGGCGCATATCGCCGACGACCTCCGTACGCTCTACTCCTGCGAGATGTCGCGCATCACGCTTCGGCTTTCTTCGATCATGGCGTGGCTCATGGCGCAGCGCGCCGTGTTCACCGGCAAAATCCCGCATGAGGACATGCACCGCTACGGCCTCGACTTTCAGGACATCTGCCTCGTCGACAACCGCGTGCTGCACGGGGTGCTTCCAAGCTATGTATGCCTCCTGCTCGACCGCACGCTGGAGCTTTACGAGCGCGTGCTTCGCCTCGACCAGCAGGTCAAACAGGTACACTAATTTTTTCCCGTCATTGCGAGCATAGCGAAGCAATCCGGTGTGCCGCGTCTGCGGCACGGATGGCACTATATCGCGCCCATGGCGCTTAAACTGGATTGCCGCGTCGGCTACGCCTCCTCGCAATGACAATGAAATCATGCCGCCCCCCATTCGTCGCGCCGCGTCAGATGGTCGTAATCGTTGTAGCGCGTGAGCAGCGCCGGGTTGGTTTCGGCGGCAAACGGCTCGTCGGGGTTGTCGAACCGGCGGATAAGCGCTTCCAGCCGCGCGCGGCAGCTCTCCAGCATCAAGTCGCCGCTGATTTCCGATATTTCGCAATCCTCGGCGCTGCCGCCCAGCTTCCAGTATTGCAGGCCTTCAATACGCGCGGGGTTGGCAAGCGCTGGCGTAAGTTTTCCGTGCAGGGCGATGAGCGCTTCCAGCAACAGCTGGTTGGCCAGCCCCTTTTCGATATCGGCTTTAGAGGGCGGCTGACCGGTTTTGTAATCGATAATGAACGCGCCGCCGTCGCCATACACTTCCATGCGGTCGATGCGCGTGACCAGCGTGAAATTTTTGCCGTCGATGTCAAAAATCCACTCTCCCTTCACCTCCGGCGCGATCTGCGGCGAGCGTTTCCGGTGTTCGCGCTCGCGCTCGATGAGCCAGTCCGCCATCGCCTCGAAACGCGGCCACCAGAGCGCGGCCACCGCCGGGCGCTCAAGGAAATCCACGAAAGCCTCACGGCCTTTTTCCAGCAATGCCTCACGCGGATTTTCCGGAAGTTCCTTCGGATACGCGCGCAGGAACTGCTCCAGAGAACGATGCACCAGCGAGCCGAAATCGGCGGCGTCCGGCTCTTTATCCAGCGGGTTCAGCGCTTTCAGGCCAAGCACGTATTGCGCGTAAATCATATACGGATCACGCAGCCACGTATCCACCGCCGTCACGCGCACGCTGCGCGGACGCGCCGCAAGTGGCGGCACCGGCGCGGGAGCTGTGAGCGAAGGCATGACAACCGGCGCGTCGAGCGCGGCAATCGCGCATGCGAAATAGGCAGCGTCGAATACCCGCGCATGGCAATCCGGGTCGAGCGCAAACAGCAGCGTATGCAGCCGCACCAGCCAGCGCGACGGCACCTTCGGCACACCTTCCACCTTGCGCGCGCGGGTAAGCAGCACCTCCGGAGACGCGCCTGCCAGCATATAGATATCATGCGCCCCCTGCCCGATTTCCCGCTCGGCGGGCGGCAGGCCGAACGCCGAGCGCATGGGACGGCTCATCCACGGATCGGCGGACGGAAGCGCGGGCCACGCGCCTTCGTTGAGCCCTCCGAGTATTACACGGTCATAACGCTGCAAACGCGCTTCGATGGGGCTCATGATGGCAAGCCGCGGGTGCGGCGCGTAGCGCGGCCTGTAGACTTCTTCGGCAAGCAACACGTCGAACCATGCCGGGTATGAGAGCGGCGGCATCACGGGCAGCAACTCCGACTGCTCCATCCACGCGGCCAGTACATCCGACAATTGCCGCCCGTCATCACCGGACCAAAGGCGCTCTTCGCCGGTTTCCTCCGGGGTGGAAGCCAGCCACTGCGCAAATTTCAGGTGACGCTGCATGAGTTCACCGGCGGCGACAGGTTTGCGCTTTGCATAGAGTTGCGCCAGTGGCCGCATATACTCTTCCAGCTCACAGACGAACGCGAACAACGCAGGCTGCTTGTCCTTGCGCCGCGCCGCATCGTTCACCAGCGCCTCCATACCCTGCGCATGGCGCACGCCGCGCAACAACGCTGTTTCCAGCACGCGCGACAGGCGGCGGCATTCGGCGGTATGTTTGCCCGCCGCGGCCAGCGGATGACGCAACATGGCCAGAACCGGCGCAGGTGCGGCCTGCGACGCCACCGCATCGATCACCAGCCGCAGGAAACTGCCTGCGGGCGTGGCAGCAAGCGGCGTACCCGCCGAATCGTCGATGCTAAGCCCGAAACGGCGCATCTGCATCGCCACCATGCGCGCAAGTCCCCGGTCCGGCGTGATCAGCGCCGCAGTCTTTCCCGGCGTTTCCAGCGTTTCGCGCAGCGCCACCGCGATCATGCGTGCTTCATCGGCCTGCGTATCAGCTTCAAGCACACGCACGTCGCGCAAAGCGTCCGCGCAAGGCAATTTCAGTTGCTGCCAGTGCGCGGTGGCTTCCGGCGGCTGGAAAGCGGCGGCAAGCAACGCCATGCGCGCCGATGTTTTTACCGCCTGTAATTCCTCTACATCTTTACGTTCACACCCCACATGCTTCAGCAACTGCTTAAGCGCGTATTGCGGATGTGTGGCTCCAACCTGTTCCCATTGCGTATCGGGCATATCCTTATCAAGCCCCGGCAGAATCACCCGGCCCTGCTTCATGCGCGAAATCACCGAGAGCAACGCGGCGGTGGCAGGCTGCGTGCCGGTACTTCCGGCGGCGATGACCGGGTAAGGCGGCGGCGTGTCGCGCCACGCTTTCGTGAGATAGGCAAGCAGGCGATTGCGGTGATCCACCGGGTCGATGGCGCCTTCCTCCTGCAGCGTTCTTGGCCAGTATGATGAAACGATGGTAAGGAAATCCAGCGTCTGCTGCCAGTGCGCGGCCAGCTCGTGGGGAACCAGCGTGGCGAGATCTTTCATATCCACGCCCTCGCGCTGGGCCTCATCCACGAAACGCGCCAGCTGCCGCGCCAGCTGCATCGACTGGTCGGCGGGATACGCTGCGCCTTTCTTGGCGACCAGGCGCCTTGATTCGAACTGCTGTACCAGTTGTGAAAGCAGAAGCAGCCTGCGGGTGGGAGCGATGGCGGGCGCAAGCAGCCCCGGCGGCATTTCCGCCAGCCATTCCATCGGCAGATCCTCCTCACCGACATCCCCGACGGCTAGCATTCGGGGCAGCAGCATGGGCCTGCCGCCGGTGATGTCGAGAAAGGTATCGCGCAAGGAGCGCACCGCCCGGCGGTTCGGTAACAGAATCCTAACCTTTGCCAGCGTATCGGGCGTACCGCCGTAGGCCTCAAGCACCCAGCCCGCCAGCGTTTGCAGGAACGCCTCCCCGGCGGGGATGGTAAAGCAGGATAGGTTCCGGTTCATGATATTTTAACCTGTAGAAGGGTATAAATATCTGTTATATTATAGAGAATTCAGACGAACGCAATGAGCGCACTACAACCTACACTGCAGGAACAGCTTACCGCCGAACTGAGCATGATCTGGGCGGCGCACCATGCTGTGGGCCTCAAGGGTTACATGTGCCTTTATTCCTGCGACGAGCAGGTGCCGTTTCGCGCCAAACAGCCGGGCTTGCGCTTCTGGTTCAGCGATGATGAAATCGGGGACGCCGTCACCAAACTGATCGAGCTTTACAACAACGGCCACCTGCCCAACACCTCGCTGCTGCTAAACCCCATCGTCCATTCCAAAAAAGGCGACGTTTATACGCCGCTCGGGTCCGGCATCGCGTGGTGCACGGCGTTTTCGCTCGGCGTGGACGTGCTTAAGGAAGAATCGCTCGAACGCATCTGGGAACTCGGCGTGCAGGCCAGTCCCTTCCATCGTGGCGCCAACGAACGCGGCGGCATCAAGATCATTGCCTTCTGCGACGAAGCCCTGAAACCGCTTGCCGATAATAAAACCGTTGCCGGCTGCAGGGAGCTTTACGAACTTACCGACATCAAGAGCGACCAGTACGCCACTGCCTATTTGCTTTCGGGCATCGCCTACCTCACTAATAACGGGCTTTTCGAGCATCCGGGCATCGCCAAGATGTTCCCCCGGGAAGCCACGGCGAAAGAGCAATCCTACGAAAAGATCGTCAAGGAATGTACACTGAGCAATAAGAAGATCATCGACGCCGCCTATTGCTGGAATGCCTACGAGCGCCATCATTCGCTGTATAAAAAATTCGGCACCGATCCCGATAATGTCGGCAACAACCTCAATTTCTTTAACCTCGTCGCCCGAGACACCGAGCTGTTCGACGCCACCGGCCCGATGCGCAAAGACGCCGACGAGATGTTCGAATTCATCGTGCCCGGCCTCATCCCGCGCGGCAGCGTCACGCTGCTCGGCGCCACCGGCGGCACGGGTAAAAGTAGTTTGGCGCACCAGCTCTGCGTCATGGCTTCGATCGATTACGAGCCGGGCGAGGAAGCCCCGCGCTGGCTGGGCCAAAGGCTCGCCATCGAAAAATGCAAAGGCATCTGCATCTATTTCTCAGGTGAGGACGGCCCACCTATCATCAACGCCCGCGCCTCGCTGTTCGATCCCGAAGGCCGGGCGCGCCGCCTGATGTTCCAGCGCACCGATTTCGGCGATGGCGTCAGCTTCGCGCAGCATTTAAAGCGCCTCCGCAAAATCCCCGACGTACCGATCATGGTTATCGACCCGGCACGTAAATACCTCGCAGGCGACGAAAACGACGCCGGCGTGGTCAGCGATTTCTTTGAAGCCATCGAGGATTTCGCCATCAGCAAGAATACCGCCGTGGTGGTCGTCCACCATTTGCAGAAGGCCGCCTACCCGAAAACCACCCGTGAAGTGCTGGATATGCTGCGCGGCTCGCAGGTGTTCATCGACCGCCCGCGCGTCGTGATCGGCATGTGCCGCGACGGCCCCTATACCGTCGCCGGTCTCGCCAAGAACAACATCCCGCCCAATCTCGGCATGGTCGCCGAGGAGCGCATCTTCGCCCGCGACCCGAAAAAGCTGCAACTGGTATGGCTGCCGGGCAAGGAAGGCGTGCGCGACGCCAACCTCTCACCGGAGGAATTGGAAGAACTGGCTAACAGATCGAGGGACGAAGGAAGGTAGTTTAACCCCTCATCCACCAGTCATTGACCGGCTGGCGGTCACAGGGGCTTCCCTCTGCGCCCACACAGGGGCTTTTCAGGTCGGGGGCCTGATTGCTGCAGGCGGCGAGCATCGCCAGAACCGCGCAGAATAATACCGTTTTTGCCATAATAAAACCTCACTGGTTGAATGCCTTAATTCTATCCGCTTGCGGCGCAATAGCAACCGGTTTTACGTGGAAGGAGGCCGGCTGCGCTCGCCAGTCCTGACCGACGCGCTATCGCGGACAGACGCCCTGCCGCTACCGCCCGGCCTATTCCTGACCGTGGGGCTACCGGCCGGATTGCCTGGACGCGCGCCAGCGGCTCGGCCGCCAGCACCGCCACCGGGAGCCCGGCCACCGGGAGGGGTGCCGCCAGCCGCTTTCATAATGCCGCCCTGCGCGCTCCTGAACCAATCGCCCATCGCACCGTTCATACTGGCAAGGCTGGTGCTGGCACCGGCAAGATCCTGCGCAATCATGATGACCACCTGGTTGAACCGGCTGGCCAGTTCGACAAGGGCGAACATGATGAGAATAGTCATGATGTCGATCGGGAAAATCGGCATGTTCGGAGCGCCCACCGGCCCGGTCCAGCTCCATGGCCCCTTATGCGGCGCCCAGCCGCCTGTGCTGCTATTGTACAGGGCGAAACGCCATGCGCGCTGTGTTTCCGACGTACCCGTCATGTTCTGCATGTCTTCGTAGCACACCGGCACCGAAAGAATATTATAGACCGATGCCAGAATAAGCTGGATGAAGAAGGCATAGAAGGTGAATAGCAGGATCGGCTGCAACGAAGCGTTGACCACCTGGTTGAGCCAGCCGTCGAATAAATGCCGCGTGCGATTGAAAAGCAAACAGGCGATAAAGAGCGGCGCCAGCCCGAACAGCAGCGTTTTCATGATCAGCGACATGAGATAGACCCACACAGCCATCAGCAGCGACTGCACGAACGTCCACAGGCTGTACCCGAGCAATACCGCGAAGAACATGCCGTAAGGCCCGGTCATGGCCATCGCCGCCAGCGTCGCCAGCATCTTGACCGAAACGACCTGCCGTATGGCTTCGTCGAGCACGTAGAAGGGCGCGCCGCCGATAGCCACCCCGTTCATGGTGATCGAGGAAACAGCGTTGATGATGTCGTCGGTGCCGCCATTGAAGAAATACACGACGTTGTTGGCGAAGAAGCCCCACGAGCCGCGGGAGCAAAGCAGCACCAGTATGCCCACCTTGATCATGCGGATGGCGAAATCGAACAGCGTAAGCTGCGCCATGCCGAACGTGAATAGTATGCCGTAAATAGCGATATAAAGGGTCAGCGCCGCGCGAACGGCCTGGCTGAAGCCGGAATCGTTGACGATAGTATTGAAAAGATTGGCAGTAATGGCGCCGAGGAATGACTGCACGTTCCACACGATGGTCGAGATCATCCCGACATTGGGTAAGGTGGGGTTGAATTGCGGGTCGTAGGTGCAAAGGCCGTTAGGCGCGTTCGGCGGCGTGGCAGCCCATGCCGCATCCGACATCGCAAGGCATGCAGCAAATACCGCCAGCATCAGCAGCGGCGCGCGCATGCTGCCTGCATGCCCCAATAGGCGTTTCAATCTGTTCCTGACCATAATACCACCAAATTTTCCTGCATTATCGCATAGCTTTGTTACGGTTTGACTAGTATCTGCCATTACCCACCCCTGCCGCCTCTGGGCGTCCTCATCGGGTTCGGCCCCATCGCCGGACGCGGCGCGCCGTTTGGCTGCGTGGGCGTAGTCCCGGCTGGCATGCCACCCCCTCCCCCGCCACCGCTGGTAGGGTTCACCTTATTGAAAGCCTTCATAACATTCTGCTCGAACCCGGAGGGATCAGTCAGCACCGCCGCAGTGGCGCCCGCGATACTCTTGGCGATTTCAGGAATTTTCCACAGCATCTCATGAATCAGCATCGTATAGAGCAACAACGTCAGGAAAGCATAGACAAGGCTTTGTTTGATTGCCGCGTCGTTAGGCCCGAAATCCACTCCCGGGAAATTGAACAGGCTAAGGTTATGCGCATGGCGCAGCAGCGGGTTGGAGGCAGGGCTCACGGCAGGCACGTTCTTTCCGAAATTCCGGGTGACGTTCTCAAGGTTGGTCGCTAACTGCGGATCGCTTGGCATGAGCCAGGCAGCAGCGGGCACGTTGCTTTTCTGGAAGGAGCTCAAATTGGTATTGGCCGGGTTACTGCCCATGATGGCAAAGATATCCTCGATCATGATCGAGAACCCGTTCACGAACATGGAAAGCGTGGCAAACAGCAGCACCGGCACCAGCATGGTGGCAATCAGCATGTCGAGCCAGCGTTTGAAATAGCGTTCCGTATAGAAAAAGATGGCGGTGGGAATGATCAGCGGCGAAATCACGATGAGGAACCCGACCCCCACCAGCGCCGTCAGGTATATGAACATCACGCGATAGATGAACAGCAGTAGTTTCAGAATCGCCCATCCGCCGATCATCGCCATCATGCCGCCGCCGATGCCGGAAAATACCGCAGCACCCACGATGCCAAGCAGGCCCTGATCGATCGACAGGTTCATCCCGAAACCGATGATGCGTCCAAGGAAGGTGTCGATCTGGTACCAGGGCGAATAACCGCCGGAAACACTGGCGACAGCTCCGTCGAGAATATCGAATATCGTCCCCGTAAGCCCGCCCAGCGCATAGCTATACAACCATACCAGCCCAAGCCGCAGGGTAAAAAACACGCCTTTGCGAACAAGGTCGCGCTCGCCGCTCATGATACGCATACCGAATACGATGACCGAAATCACCATCATCGCACCTACGGTCTGCCGCATGTAATTGGAAATGGCCACGACCATGCTGTTGGTCGCCACCACCACCATTCCTTCGATGCAATAGACGATTTTGGAAGTATAAGCCCATGGCATGAAGCCGGGAGCGCAAACGTCGATGTCGAGTTGCGCGTGAGCCGCGCCGGGCATGAAAAGCCCAAGGAGCAATAACAGCGCAAGCGCGGTGGGAACGAAGCGTTTCATGCTATTTTCCCCCTCCCCCGCCGGTCGCTACGCCGGTAATTTTGGACTTGAGCGAGTTCACCAGCTTGTCGGCGGGCGAGCCGCTCTGGCCGAGCGCCGGCATAGACAGCATATCGCCCGAGACGCCGCTTCCGACATAAGGCAGCATCTCGATAAGCATCATAAAAATGTACGCCATGATACACGCCATCGCGACGGCAAACATCAAATCGACCTGATAGTTGTTAACCGCCTCCGCCCCCGTGCCATACCCCGCCCGCACGGCGATGATCGGCCAGTTGATGGCCCGCGCCGGGATATCCACTTTGAAAACGTCGGGGCCAAGCACGTTGTAAATGTCGCCGAGCCACGGATTGTTCTGGGCGGTCTGGACAATACGCTCACCGACCACGCCCATGATGCCGGTCTGTAATTGATCAAGCCCCTGCGGCGTTGCAGTCGCGGCGTTCAGCGTGACGGCAAGGTTGCCATGCGACGCAAGGCCGTAAACCGATTGACCGATCGGGTTGCGGCCAAGCAGCCAGTCGTTGATGGTGGTGAAACAGGGATAGGCGCCGGTATACTGGATGGAATTGCCGTTCCAGACGTAGCAGGGAGAATCGATGACATTACCCACGATGGCGCGGTAGAGCGATACCGGCCCGGTATAAACAACGCTGTCATACGCCATAAGCAGCATGGCGAGGTAAGCGAAGAGAAACACCGGCTGGAGCATGAAGCCGAACGTCAGCTTCAGCCATTTTTCGAAATACCCTTTAGTGGCACGCAGCATGATCATGGGAATAAAGATCGGCGACACCAGCGCCATGACCGCCACGGCGATATAAGCGGTGATGAAGATATACATGGCGCGGATAAGCGCCAGGATGAACTGGATACTGAGCATAAACCCGGCCAGCCCGATGAACACGCCCACCGACGTGGAAAAGAACGACGCGACGAGAAAACCGATCAGCCCGCCGAGAATGGTGCCGGGGGCCATGACGCCGCCGATCAGCGATTCCAGCGCGCAATCGACACTCTGCCATACGACCATCACCGGGTCGCTGCCCGGCACGCAAGTGGCGCTGATGGTGGAAAAATGTACGAAATACGTCACCGCCCAGAGCATATAATCCATGCAGTCGAGCATGCGCGAGAAAATGCCATCGAACTGCGTGGTGCACATCACCACCGCCCCACCCTTGACCGCAAGCAGGGCCAGGTCACGCATGGGCGCAGTATTCTTTCCCGTCACCATGAGCATACCCCACACCATGGTCGCCAACAGCAACACGGCGGCAATGGTCTTGCCCATGTAATTCATGAACGGCCCGAGGAAATTGAACATGGCCGTTACGATGGTTTCCTTGATGCAGACCACGATACGGGCGGTATAGCCGTCAATATACGGGCAGACTTCATAGGTCCAGTAGTCGATCGTTACGGGAGAACTAAAATTATAGGCGTAAGCGGGCACGCCGATGCACGCCGTAATCAGGCACAGCACGACGAACAACCATACCCGGCTATTTCTTTTCTTTGCTGGCAAGCAATTCCTTTTCCAGCCTGAGGCGTTCCTGGAATACAGGCATCCACGCTTCCGGCTCATCCCCCGTTTCCTTGCGCACGGCATCCAGTACGCTCACCGTTTCGGCGCGCGCCGAAAGGATGTTGAT
>CAZBUX010000027.1:0-12164 GCA_964495185.1 uncultured Rickettsiales bacterium
CATCAACCTCTCCTCGGCTTTCCACTCCACGAAAGCGGCGCTCGCAGGCATGAAGAAACGCGGCTACGGGCGCATCGTCAACATCGCCTCCGTGCACGGCATCGTCGCATCGAAAAACAAGGGCGCCTATGTCGCCGCCAAGCACGGCATCGTAGGCCTCACTAAAGTCACCGCGCTGGAGAATGCGCAGGCCGACATCACCTGCAACGCCATCTGCCCCGGCTGGGTGCACACGCCGCTGGTGCAGAAGCAGATCGACGACAAGGCAAAGGCCGAAGGCATCACACCCGAAGAAGCCACCAATAAAATGCTCGGCGAAAAACAGCCAAACATGCGCTTCATCAAACCCGAGCAGATCGGCGCGATGATCGTTTTCCTCTGCGGCGATAACGGCAGTGCGATGACCGGGGAGATTATTACCATGGACGGCGGCTGGACGGCGCAGTGAGTACGAAAAAAATCAACCTCGCACTGCAAGGCGGTGGCTCGCATGGAGCCTACACCTGGGGCGTGCTTGATCGTTTACTGGAAGAAAAGGAACTCATCATCGAAGGCATCAGCGGCACCAGCGCCGGGGCGATGAACGCGGCGATGCTGGTCAACGGCTACTGCAAAGGCGGGCGCGAAGGCGCGAAGGAATCGCTGGAACAATTCTGGAAACTCACCAGCGAAGCGGCGTCGCTCAGCCCCTTCCATAAATCCACGGCGGAAAAAGCGCTCACCGGCTGGAACATGGATTTCTCCCCGGCCTATCACTGGTTCGACCTGCTCAGCCGGGTGTTTTCACCCTACATGACCAACCCGCTCAATTTCAATCCGATCCGCAGCATCCTCAACAAAACCATCGACTTCGATTCGCTCAAGGCGTGCAGTACCATCAAGCTGTTCATCTCGGCCACGCATGTGGCGACCGGGCAGGCGCGGGTGTTTCACTGCGATGAAATCACCATCGAGGTACTGCTCGCCTCGGCCTGCATCCCATTCTTCTTCCAGGCCATCGAAATAGAGGGCGAGCACTACTGGGACGGCGGCTATATGGGCAACCCGGCCATCTGGCCGCTCATATACAACGGCACGTCGGAAGACGTGGTGCTGGTGCAGATCAACCCCATCAGCCGCGATCAATTGCCACGCTCCGCCGATGCCATCATCAACCGCTTAAACGAGATCACCTTCAATTCCAGCCTCATCGCCGAGATGCGCGCCATCGATTTCGTCTCGCGGCTGCTGAAAGAGGGCAGGTTGGAGCACAGCCGCTACAAAGACATGCACATGCACCTTATCTATTCCCCCGAGGAGATGCATAACCTCAACGCCTCAAGCAAGGTCAACGCCGACTGGGATTTTTTCATGCACCTGAAAACCATAGGCCGCACCGCCGCCGATAAATGGCTCTCCGACCACTGGGACGATATCGGCGTCAAGTCGAGCATCGACCTGCGCGAGAAATTCCTGCTCACCCCCTCCAGGCGCAGGCGGGCGCGCAAGGAATCGAAAGAGCATGCCGAGGGTAATAAAAAGGAACAGGTTCAGCAGTAAGAACCCATACAGCGCCCGGCCTATATCCGCTGGCAGTATTCTGGCATTCCCGTATTCGACCCGCCGCCCGCCCGCATAAACGGAGCTTCCCCCGCCCAGCGACACGTTCAGCACCGCCGCCGCCGAATGCAGCGCCAGTGCCTGCGGCGGCAGGGTGGCTGCGCCCCTGGCGATCCGTGCACCCACTTTCTGCAGATCCGCCGAAAGCATGAATGCGGCGGCGACCAGCCACATCAGCGCGCTGACCCGTGAGGGAACATATTGCAAAACCGCATGGGCCTTCACCGAGGCATTGCCGAAATCCGCGGCGCTGGGCGCAAACACCTCCTGCATCAGCGACAGGCATTTACACACCATTATTCCCGGCAGGCCGAACAGCATATAGACGATGACAGGTGCGAGAATCCGCTCCGAGAAATGCACCGCCGTAGTTTCGATAGCCGCACGGGCAAGCCCCTGTTCGTCGAGAAGCGCATGGTGCCTCCACGCCGTGCCTTCGAGCGCATGGCGGGCGCGGGGAAGGTCGCCTGCGGCGAGCGCTTTCCGTATCGTAAAAGCACGGTCCCAGACCGGCCTGACCGGCAGAAAAAAAGCTACCAGCGCCATTTCCGCTATCGGGAGCACGCCGAACACCTTGCCAAGGATCATGCCCGCGATCAGGCTTGCCGCCACGCCCGCCACTACCAGCACGATGCCGCGCATTTCGCGTTCGTCGGCGCTGCGGTGTTCGCGGTTAAGCCTGCGATCGAGATCACGCAGCAGGCGTGCAGGGTAGGATTTCAGGCGTGAAAGACGGGTGGCCTCGTAAAAGCGGGCAGGCCCGCCGAGGACGGCATTCAATAACAGCGCGCAAATGGCAATCAGTGCCCGGTCCATAAAACCTGCCCGAGATTTTGCTGGAGCATAGCCGAATTTGCGCTATAAGCCTACTAAAATATTGTTTGTAAAAGATTTCCTTATGACCGCTTTAGATAAGCTGCCGCCGCTTACCGAACTTATCCACAGGCATGACCTGCTGGCGCGCAAATCGCTCGGCCAGCATTTCCTGTTCGACGAACGCATCACCGACACCATCGCGCGCTACGCCGGCGATTTATCGAATGTCAGCGTGATCGAGATCGGCCCCGGCCCCGGCGGGCTGACGCGCGCGCTGCTCAAGGCAGGCGCGCGCAAAGTCATCGCCGTGGAAAAAGACGAGCGCTGCCTCGCCATCCTCGAAGACCTCTCGCGCCACGCCGAAGGACGCTTGGAGATCATCCACGGCGACGCGCTGGAAGCGGATATCGAAACCCTCGCCCCGGCACCGCGCAGGATCGTCGCCAACCTGCCCTATAACGCCGGGACGATGATGCTGCTCAACTGGCTGGAGGCGGTGCACAGGGAACCCAATGTGCTTGAATCCATGACCCTCATGTTCCAGAAGGAAGTCGCCGACCGCATCGTCGCCGAGCCGGGCTGCAAGGATTTCGGCAGGCTCACAGTGCTGTGCCAGTGGCTGTGCGACACCCGCCGCGACATGGAGCTTCCCCCCGAAGCCTTCACCCCGCCGCCTAAAGTCAGCTCGACGGTGGTGACCTTAACCCCGCGCGCAAAACCGCTGGTGGACGTAAGCAAGGACGCGCTGGAAAAAGTCATGGCCCGCGCCTTCGGCCAGCGCCGCAAGATGCTCCGCCAGTCGCTTAAAGGACTCGCCGTCCCCTCCGAGGAATTACTGGAAAAAGCCGGGGTCGACGGAACGCAGAGGGCCGAAGCGCTGGATGTAGTGACACTATGTAATTTGGCGAAAATGTATCAGGAAATAGTGTCGTCATTGCGAGCGTAAGCGAAGCAATCCAGTGTGCCATGTCTACCATGGCGCTTGAAACTGGATTGCCGCGTCGCTTGCGCTCCTCGCAATGACGACAGGAAACAATAGGACTGGTGGCAGGACTAAAAGCTTAAAGCTTCCCGATAAACCCCGCCAAGCCTTCCTGACGCGCGCGCTTCAGACGCTCGGCGCGCAGGATGTTATCCACTTTTTCCAGCGTTTCATCGAGATCCTGGTTGATCAGCACGTAATCGTATTCCTGCCAGTGGCTGATTTCGGCGCTGGCTTTAGCCATGCGTTTTTTCACCACCTCGTCGGAATCCTGCGCACGGGTGTGCAGGCGGCGCTCCAGCTCGGCCATCGAGGGCGGCAGGATAAACACGCTCACCACGTCCTCGCGGCTCTTGGACGCGAGCTGGCGGGTGCCCTGCCAGTCGATGTCGAACAGCACGTCGATACCGCGTGCGATATGGTCGCGCACGAAACCGGCGGGGGTGCCGTACTGGTACTCAAACACGCGCGCATGCTCGAGCAGTTCGTTTTTTTCGACCATGGTCTGATATTCGGCGTCGCCGACGAAGAAGTAATCCTTGCCGTGCTCCTCGCCGGGGCGTTTCGGGCGCGTGGTCACCGATACCGACATGCGGATGGTCTCATGCGGCGCGGCTTCACGGTAGCGGTCGAACAGCCCGCGTGACAGCGTGGTTTTGCCCGCGCCGGACGGCGAGGACAGGATGAACATCAGCCCGCGGCGCTTGAGTTCGACGTCGAGTTGCAGGGTCATGGGTTGCTTTGCAGGTATTGCGACACGGCGGCGACGATATCGGCCGACGGCGCGTCATAGGGGAAATGCTTCACATACACGCCGTCCTTGCCCATCAGGTAGACATAGCCGGAATGGTTGACGTTGTAATCGCCCGCGGCAGGAGCGGCAGCGTGGTGGCCGTGATGGTCGTGATGGGCACCTTTTTCCTGCGCTTCCTCGTCCTCATCTTCCTGCGGCGCGGCTTCTTCCTCATCGGCTTTGGAGAAATAAGCCTTGTAGGCGTCGGCGACGTCTTTCAGCTGCTCCGGCGTGCCGGTAAGCCCAGTGATGCGCGGATCGATATTGGCGAAATAGGTTTTAAGCACGGCGGGCGTATCGCGATCGGGATCGACGGTGATAAAAATCGGCGCGACCTGCGCGGCCTTATCGCCGAGCGCGGCGAGCGTATCGGCCAGCGTGCGCGTGGTGACCGGGCAGATATCCGGGCAATGGGTGAAGCCGAAAAACACCAGCATCACCTTGCCGCGGTAATCGCTGTCTTTCACGGTTTTTCCGTCCTGATCGGTGAGCGTAAACGCACCGCCGATGGCGGGCGGCGGCTCGCGATCGGCGGTAACCGGCAGCACCTGTTCGCTCTGGGAAGCGGTATTATCGGAGACCCAGATATTAACGGCGGTAACGGCAAGCAGGAGAATGGCGGCGATGAGTGCAATTTTTTTCATATCTATCAATCGGATGGATGTTAATAAAGGAAGCTGGGCGGGGCAGAGGATATTAGCATTTTAACTAATTGTTTCATGGGTTTACCACGGGTTTTGTTGACATTTCTGCAGTAAGCGACTACCATTAGTTAATATACTCACGTAGAGTGATGGCCATGTTGCCAACAATCGCCAATACGCAAATACAACAGGTACAGACGACACTGGTCGCCACGCCGCTACCTGACACCAATGCCATGCGCGCGCCGTATGACAACGTTGCGCCCTCTGTTTCTAGCGCACAAATCCACGATAATGCAAGAGGCAAGGGCGGGGCGGTTCCCGCCGCGCAGGAAGCGGCACAGGCCGCGCCCTCATCCGCCGCCGCCGCGCCGGTCATTGCGGCGGGCTACAGCACTTCGCCGGGACTAAGCGCCGGCGCGCAGACGATTCTGTTCGCGCAGATGCTGGCGCAGACGCCGGCAGGGCAGGGCGCGTTCGCCAGCATGATGATCGAGTATGAGAAGCTGGTGGCGTTCAGCCAGGTAAAATATAAGCCGAGCCTTGCCACCCAGCCGCCGCCCGCGCCGTCGGGCCTGTTCGGAAAAATCATGCAGCAGCAGAAAGCCGCCGCGCAAACCACCACCGTACACCGCATCATGGCGGAAACCGCCGCCGATGACGGCCCTGAACCGGTGGCAGCACCAGCGCCGCAGGCACGCCCGGTCGTATCGGAAAATCCTGCCCCCGCCGAAGCCGTTGCCAGCCCGCCTGTGGCGGCGATCGGCGCGTACGAGGCGAGCGCCCACCGCACCGATGCGGTAGCGCCATCGATTGCGGAAGATTCAGCTTAGGAAAGTCATTGTGCCGCCGCTGATCGCGTCGAGCGACTGCGTCTGAAGGTGCGCCGCGTTGCGCTGCACATACCCGGCCATGCGCGCCAATGTGTCGGCGCTTACGTCATTGCCGCGGTAGAGATTGCGCTTCAGGCTTTCTGCGAATGCTTCGGGATTATGGACGCTCTGCTCGTAATGCTGCATCCGCCCGTAAAACGCCTGCGCCATTTTCTTGATGCGTACGCCCACCCCGGTATCGCCCACGCCCATTTCGCGGAGTGAGCGGTCCATGTCGGAAAAAAACGTTTCCGAAAGCGCGCGGATGAAATGCCCGGCTTCGTCCCCCTGCTCGCCGCGCAGGCGGTGGATAACGAGGAACATATGCAGCAGGATGACGTCGAAACGGCCATCGACCGTATCTTCAACGCCGTATTCACTGTAAAACTGCGGCTGGCGCGACTGGCCTACGAGCTGCGCGTACGCCGCATGCGCCTCGCGCACGAGCGAGTCCGTCGACAGTATATTTTTAAGCGCCCTGAGAATCACGAAGCGGCGGCGATCATCGCGCTTTGCAGCTTTTCGAACGCGCGCACTTCGATCTGCCGCACTCGTTCGCGCGAAATGCCGTAGGACTGGCTTAAATCCTCCAGCGTATCGGGATCGTCCTGAAGGCGGCGGCGCATGATGATATCGCGCTCGCGCTCCGAAAGCGTGGCAAGCGCGTTCTTGAGCAATACCTGCTTGCCCTGCAATTCCTGTTGCTCGCTAAGCAGCGTTTCATGGCTTTCCGTCGGCTCGACGAGGAAATCGATCTTCTCACTGTCACCGTCGGCGGAGACATGGCTGTTCAAGTACACGTCGTTACCCGACATGCGCTGGTCCATCGCCACCACTTCCTCGCGGCTGACGTCGAGGATACGTGCGATATCGCCTGCCTGCTCATGCGACAGGCCGCGTTCGTTTTCCGCGCCGATCTTCCTTTTGAGCTTGCGCAGGTTGAAGAACAAACGCTTCTGCGTGGCGCTCGATCCGATCTTCACCATCGACCACGAGCGCAGGATATATTCCTGAATCGCCGCCTTGATCCACCACATGGCATAGGTCGACAGGCGGAAGCCCTTATCGGGATCGAAGCGTTTTACCGCCTGCATCATGCCGATATTGCCTTCGGCGATGAGTTCGCCGACCGGCAGACCGTAGCCGCGGTAACGAAAGGCGATCTTGGCGACAAGGCGCAGATGCGCCGTGACCAGCCTGTGTGCGGCGGCCATATCGCCATGGTCGCGCAGGCGCAGCGAAAGGTCTTTTTCTTCCTTCGGCGTGAGCAGCGGGAACTTGGCGATTTCCTGCAAATAACGGCGGAGCCCGTCCTGCGGTGAAATCGGCACCGGCAGGGCGATGGCTCTGGCTTTAGCTTGGGGTATGGGTGTTTTCATATGCGGCTAGCATTATAGTGAATTCCCCTTTGGAATGCAAGGGGTGGAGGCTAAAATCACGTATTTTCAATAGCTAAATATGAATCGCCCGTCCTAAAACGGCCAGCGCCGCTTCCTTGACCGCTTCGTTGAGCGTCGGGTGGGCGTGGCAGGTGCGGGCGATGTCCTCGGAGGACGCGCCGTATTCCATGGCCAGCACCGCTTCGGCGATCAGCGTCCCTGCATCGGGGCCGAGGATGTGCACGCCGTAGACGCGGTCGGTTTTAGCGTCGGCGAGGATTTTCACGAAACCGTCGGTTTCACCCACCGAGCGGCCGCGGCTGTTGGCGAGGAAGGGGAATTTCCCGGCCTTGTATTCGATGCCCGCCGCCTTGAGTTCTTCTTCGGTCTTGCCCACCGAAGCGATTTCCGGCCATGTATAGACCACGCCGGGAATCGCATCGTAATACACGTGCCCCTTCTGGCCCGCCATGATTTCGGCGACCGCCATGCCTTCGTCCTCGGCCTTGTGCGCGAGCATCGGCCCGGCGATGACGTCGCCGATGGCGTATATGCCCTTCACGTTCGTTTCATAGTGATTATCGACGGCGACGCGCTTGCGCTCGTCAAGCTTCACACCGGCCTTCTCCAGCCCAAGCCCGTCGGTGTACGGCCTGCGTCCGATCGCCACCAGCACCACGTCGGCGGAGAGTGTTTCCTTGTCGCCCCCCTTGGCGGGCTCCAGCGTAAGCGCCACGCCTTTGCCCTTGCTGTCGGCGGCGGTCACCTTCATGCCGAGTTTGAACGTCATGCCCTGCTTTTCAAAGCTGCGCTGCGACTGCTTGGCGAGTTCGGCGTCCATGCCGGGCAGGATGCGGTCGAGGAATTCCACCACGGTCACCTTCGCCCCAAGCCTGCGCCATACCGAGCCTAACTCCAGCCCGATAACGCCGCCGCCCACCACCACGAGGTGTTCGGGAACCGACGGCAATTCAAGCGCGCCGGTAGAGGAAACGATTTTCTTTTCGTCGATGGCAACACCCGGAAGCGGGGTGACTTCCGAGCCGGTGGCGATAAGGATGCGCTTGGTCTTAAGCACCTCCTTACCGTCGACGGTCACTTCGCCGGCGCTCTTGATCGCGCCTTTGCCCTTCACGTAAGTAACCTTGTTTTTCTTGAACAGCCCTTCAATACCTTTGGTCAGGTCGAGGACAATTTTGTCCTTGTTGGAAAGCATGGTTTTCAGGTCGAGCTCGACCTTGGCCTTGATACCGTGACCGGCGAAATGCAGTTTCGCGTCCTCGTATTTATGCGAGGAGGAAAGCAGCGCCTTGGACGGAATGCAGCCGACATTGAGGCAGGTGCCCCCTAAGCTCCCGCGCATTTCCACGCAGGCGACCTTCATGCCGAGCTGCGCGGCGCGGATAGCAGCCACGTACCCGCCGGGGCCGCCGCCGATAACGATAAGATCGAATGCATCTGTCATAAAAAACCTACTCTAAAGCTTAAAAATGGGGTTCCAAGGAGCCGGATACTATCCATAACATGGGGTATCCCGCCAGTATTTTCATTTCATCGAATATTTCAAAATTATTCATATGGTTACTTCACAAAGTCCGATTTCATCAGCCGGTTGACGGGCTTCGGCCATTCGCGCGGCGTGCCGAAGGCGCGCATCCATGTGACCAGCACCATGCGCTCACCGCTTTCGGTGCGCTCGGCGCCGTGACGATAGCTGTGCGACGAAGGAAACGCCACCAGCAACCCCGGCTTGGGCGTGATCTTCAAATTCATATCGGGAAAATTCAGCTTACCGCCGGTGAACCCGTCGTTGAAATACAAAAGCAGGCTGATATCACGGTCGAGGAAGCGCTCCCAGTGGCCTTCGCCGTTTCCGTCGCGCACCCACTGCGAGCCGTCGGCATGCGGGTTGTAACTACCGCCCTCCTTGTACACGAGGAATTGCGGTGTTTCCCAGCTTTCGATCTCAAGCCGGTAAAACGGTTCGACATGACGCGTGATGACATCGTACAGCACCTCGTTGGCCCAGCGGTCGATATTCCCCAGCGGGGCCATCATCGTATCGCGGTAATGCGTGCCGATGGGCACCAGCTCCTGCTTGCGCGCATGCTCGCAGAAATGGCGGCATATCTCCGGCGAAACCGCATCTTCCTTAAGCAACACGTGGGCGGCATCGCCCTGCTTTTCCCCGGCGGGTTTGAACGCAATACCGAGTTTCACGGCGATGTCGCTACCCAGCATTATGCCGTTTATGCAGGTCCCGGCGACGGTCACGACGTCTTTACCGCCCGCGCTTACCCGCACCGGCCCCATCACCGGGCCACGCGGCGAGAATCCGCCCGAAGTCACGTCCGGCGGGGCGACCACCGGGCTAAGCCCGAGACTTGCTGCGATGGGCGGGGAAAGGAATAATCCGGGTTCATCGCTTATCACCGCCTTGGCGCGCACAGGCGCGCCGCTTTCGGCATCGCCGATGGCGATATCGGCAAACCTAAGCAAGCGGCTTCCGCTGGTAGTTTCCAAAACGCATGGCGTTCATAACGGCTTCTCCATGAACACCATGCCCTTCTTCATCGCCTCGCTGGCGTTTGGGTCATAGCTTTCGCAGACCGTGAATCCCTCGCCGGCATAAATGGCGTGCGCCGACTTGAAACGGTGGAGGCTGTCGAGATAGAGTTTTTTGTAACCGTGCGCTTTCGCCTTGGCAGTAAGCATGGAAAGAAGCTGGCGCGCCACACCCCGGCCCCGGTATTGCGGGCTTACGAACATGCGCCGCACTTCGCCGATGCCGGGACTAAATTCCGTAAGCGCCACGCAGCCCATGGTGTTGCCGAAGCTGTCGCGCGCCACGAGGATGAAATTGCCGGGCTTCGCATATACGCCGGGAAGCCCAAGGATTTCCTCGTTCAGGCCGTGGCCGCCGAGCGCGTAATCGTCGCCGAGTTCGCCGCGATATTCGGTGAAAAGCGCCCGCACCGCGAACATGTCGCGTTCGGTCGCCTCCTTGCAGAGGCACGGCTCCCGTGAGGTTTTTGCTGCGGGGCCTGACATGGATGCGCTAGAGGCCGAGCAGCAGGCGGCGCGGATCTTCGATAGCTTCCTTTACGCGTACGAGGAAAGTGACCGATTCCTTGCCGTCGATGATGCGGTGGTCATACGACATCGCCACGTACATCATCGGCTTGATCACGACCTGACCCTTCACGGCAATCGGGCGTTCTTCGGTTTTATGCATGCCGAGGATGGCCGACTGCGGCGGGTTGATGATCGGCGTGGACATCAGCGAGCCGTAGACGCCGCCGTTGGACACGGTGAACGTGCCGCCCTGCAAATCGCTCATGGCGAGCGAGCCGTCGCGGGCTTTACCGGCCAGCCGCGCGAGTTCCTTTTCGATTTCCGCGAGCGAAAGCTGCTCGGCATTGCGGATCACCGGAACCACGAGCCCCTGCTCGGTACCGACCGCCACGCCGATATCGTAGTAGTTCTTATATACGATCTCGTCGCCTTCGATGGTGGCGTTGACGGCGGGGATTTCCTTGAGCGCATTGATCGCGGCTTTCACGAAGAAGCCCATGAAGCCGAGCTTTATGCCGTGACGCTTTTCGAACGCGTCCTTGTATTCATTGCGAAGCGCAATGACGTTGCTCATGTCGATGTCGTTGAAGGTGGTGAGGATCGCGGCGGTGTTCTGCGATTCTTTCAGGCGCTTGGCGATGACCTGGCGCAGCTTCGACATTTTCACGCGCTCTTCGCTACGCGAACCGGCTGCGGGTTTAGCGCCGCCCGATGCGGCAGCCAGCACGTCGCCCTTAGTGATGCGCCCGTCTTTACCGGTGGCCGGGATGGAAGCAGGCGACAGCCCGCTTTCTTCAAGGATCTTGCGCACTGCCGGGCCGGATTGCGGAGCGCCGGAGGCGGCTTTAGCGGCAGGAGCAGGGGCGGCGGCGGGCTTGCTTTCGGCCTTCGGCGCGGATTTCGCACCGGCGGCGCCAACCGCGATGGAGCCAAGCAGCGTGCCCACGCTGACGGTCGTGCCTTCGGCGATCTTGATTTCCTTCAGGCTCCCGGAAGCGGGCGCGTTGACCTCGACGGTCACCTTGTCGGTTTCGAGCTCGACAAGCGGTTCGTCGGCCGCAACCGCGTCGCCGACTTTTTTGAACCATTTTGCGACCGTCGCCTCGGATACGGATTCACCGAGCGAGGGAACGATAATTTCTCCGGCCATACTTACTCCTTAGGATTTTTACGCCTTAGCGGCTTTTTTATACGATGCACTGGCAGAAAGGGCAACATCAACCAGTTGTTTCTGCTCTTTCTCATGGATTTTGAGGTAACCGGCAGCGGGCGAGGCGGCTTCCGGGCGGCCTGCGTAGCGCACGCGGTCGGAGCGCCCAAGCGATTCCAGCACATCCTCGATGCGGGTGGCAACGAACGTCCACGCGCCCATGTTCTGCGGTTCTTCCTGGCACCAGACGATCTCGGCGTTTTTGTATTTCGCAAGCTCGGCTTTCAGCTCCCGGGCCGGGAAGGGGTAGTATTGCTCGACGCGGACGATGGCGATGTCGTCGATCTTGCGCTCGGCGCGGGCCTCGAACAGGTCGTAATAAACCTTGCCCGAGGTGAGCACTACGCGGCGGATCTTATCGTTGGCCGCCAGCTTTTCTGTTTCGGGTATGACGCGCTTGAATCCCGTGCCCTTGGCCATGTCGGCAAGGGTGGAAGTGGCGAGCTTATGGCGCAGCAGCGATTTCGGCGTCATGATGATGAGGGGTTTACGGAACTTGCGCGTGAGCTGGCGGCGCAGCACGTGGAAATAATTGGCGGGCGTGGTGCAGTTGACCACCTGCATGTTGTCTTCGGCGCAAAGCTGCAAATAGCGCTCAAGGCGCGCCGAACTGTGCTCCGGCCCTTGCCCTTCGTAGCCGTGCGGCAGCAGCATGACGAGGCCCGACATGCGCAGCCATTTGACTTCCGCCGAGGAGATGAACTGGTCGATGATGACCTGCGCGCCGTTGGCGAAATCGCCGAACTGGGCTTCCCACAGCACGAGGAATTTCGGATTGGCGAGCGAATAGCCGT
>CAZBUX010000028.1:0-12022 GCA_964495185.1 uncultured Rickettsiales bacterium
TATCGGCTACAACCGCGCAGCGAGCATCATCGACCAGATGGAACGTGAGGGGCTCGTTGGGCCTGCTAATCATGTGGGTAAGCGGGAAGTGCTGGCTAGGGAAGATTCGTAAAAACGGTCATCCCGGCGAAGGCCGGGATCCACGCTTAATTATTTCATCTTACCAATCTTAACTTGGTGTCTTCCATGATATTATTAGTATGAAAATTGTACGTTGTTTGACTTGTAAAGATACCTTTGTCCCTAACAGTGTTGTTGATACTTGTTACAGCTATGGTTGTGAGGCTAAATATTTAGAAGATGGAAGAACCTTAGAAGTAACAGGAGATTGCGTTGTTTTTGGATTAAGTAACACAGGAATTCAAAAAGCAATCGAACGTTGGCAAGAAGTAAAAAGCCTTCCAAAGGGAACAAAGGGAAGAACGCAGGAACTAAATTTTGATGCTTGGGTTATCCCAGAAGATGCAGAATGGGTAAAACGAGTTGATGAGCTATCTTCAAAAAAGAAGAAAAAGAAAAAATGAAAAAGCTACTGTCCATTTTCGTTCAACCGTGGATCCCGGCCTTCGCCGGGATGACGTTGTTTTTGTATGTTCCGGCATATGCCGCAGATGAATCCGCCCCTTCCCCCACCTTCCTCGCCGCTGAGGAAATCGCGCCGCATGGGAAAACCATCGCGCGGGTGGAGCAGTATCTAAGCGGGCTGAGTTCGGTGGTGGCGGATTTTACGCAGGTGGCGCCGGACGGGTCGCTGACTTCGGGCAAATTTTTTCTCCAGAGGCCCGGCAAGATGCGCTGGCAGTATAATCCCCCTACCCCCGTGCTCATGGTCGCCGACGGCAAGGAGCTGGTGTTCTACGATTACGAGCTGGAACAGGTGAGCCACATCCCGCTCGACTCGACGCTGATCGGTTTCCTCGCGCAGGAACAAATCCGCTTCGACGGCGATGTCGGCATCGTGAATGTCGAGGAAGATACGGGCGTCATCCGCATCGGCGTGGCGCAGAAAGAAAAGCCCAAGGACGGCCAGCTCACCCTTGAATTTTCCAATAACCCGCTGCTCATCCACAACATGGTAGTGACCGATTCCACGGGTCAGGTGACGACCGTATCGCTCAATAACGCCAAATTCGGCGAGGCGATAGACAAGGAGCTCTTCATTTTCCGTGACCCCAGAAAGCCGCGCAGGCGCTGATTTTTTCCGGTTTTCTATATAGAAAACGACGAGAAATTAACCGGATTGTCATTGAAACTTAACATTCCCCGCCTACATACTATGCTATAAAGAATCTAGTTCATAACGCTTCAAAAAAGGGCCAGCAGGACATTTATGGATACATTCAATGACGATAAAACCCTCGCGTCAGACATGCTGTCCATCGTTCTCGATACGTCCCCCATCGCCTATGTCCGCCCGGTCATGACCGAAAAAGGCACCGGCTACGCGGTATGCACCACCGACGGCACCCAGCTTGCCGTATTCTCCACGCAGGACGCGGCCTATTTCGCCGCCAAGCAACATGATTTAGAGCCGGTGCTACTGCACTAGCGGTTGAACATGTGGATGATGTAGGACAATCCCTGTATCCCCGCGAAAATAAGAATCGCCCATTTCCATTTTGAAAAACGGTTATAGGAATACGGAAGGTAATCCATCAGCGCGATTTTTCCTTCGCGCATCGTCACCTCGATCATGGGATTATTTTTCTGGTCGTGCTCAATCTTCAGTTTTTTCATCAAGCGCATGGGCGCGGGTTTTTTGTGCCATTTGACGGGTACGGTGTGGATGTCCTCGCCACCGTCGCCCATGCGGTGCTCGTATTTGCCGGTGACTTCGGCGAGCGCGACTTCATCTTTCGATTTAAGCGGCACTGCGACAATGTCCTCGGGTTGTAGCTCGCTGTAATATTTCCATGCCCTGTCGGCCAGACGGGTGACGGTTTCCGGCGGGGCCTCGGCATGCAACACCTGCAGCAGGCGGCGCAGATCGGCAAGGTTTGTCACGCGCGACAGATCGGGGAGGTTTTCCAGAGGCAGGGTCACATAAGGCCGCTCGCGCAGGGTGCTTTCTTCCTGCGGGGTTAGCGACTGGTATAATACCCAGACGGTCATGTGGCGTACTTCGTCGGGTCGCTGACACCGCTTTCTTCAAACCCTTTCCGGCGCAGCTGGCAGGAATCGCAGCGGCCGCAGGCGCGGCCTTGCGCGTCGGGGTCGTAGCAACTGGTGGTCATGGCGTAATCGACGCCGAGTTTTCTGCCCTCATTGATGATGTCGGCTTTGCTCATCCGGATAAGCGGCGTGTGGATTTTGACGCGGTCTTTTCCAGCCACGCCCTGCGCGGTGGCGAGGTTGGCCATGTCCTCGAAGGCACGGATGAATTCCGGACGGCAATCGGGGTAGCCGCTGTAATCGAGCACGTTGACGCCGATGAAAATATCGTAGGCCGAAAGCACCTCAGCCCATGCCAGCGCGAACGATAAAAACACCGTGTTGCGCGCCGGGACATAGGTAACGGGGATGCCGTGGGAAATAGCGTTCATGGCGCGGTCCTTGGGCACGGCGATGGCGTCCTCGGTGAGCGCCGAACCGCCGAACCCGCCGAGGTCGAGGGTGATGGTGCGGTGTTCCTTCACGCCGAAATGCGCGGCGATGCGGCTGGCGGCTTCCAGCTCGTAATGGTGGCGCTGGCCGTAGGCGAACGACAGGGCGTAGATTTCGAATCCCTGCGACCTGGCGATGGCGAGCGCCGTGGTGGAGTCGAGCCCGCCGGAGAGGAGCAATACGGCTTTCTTCGTCATTCGATGCCCAGGATTTTATGTACCTGCAGCGACAGGCGGTAGCCGTGCGCAGTGGCGAGTTTCAGGGCGAGGGCGAGGTTTTCGGCGTTAAGCTTATCGTCGTATTCGTCCATCGGCTGCACGTAAACGGGGGTGTTGTAGCGCGACTGCCCGAGTTCCATGACATCCTTGTAAAGCACGCCATGCGCGGAGATGATGAATTTCAGCGCGCTCGCCCGCGCCAACAGGTCGTCGCGGATGGGGGTCAATGATTTCGGGGCGCAGACGAT
Organism: uncultured Rickettsiales bacterium; assembly: GCA_964495185.1. Lineage (GTDB taxonomy): Bacteria > Pseudomonadota > Alphaproteobacteria > Rickettsiales > SXRF01 > CAZBUX01. The sequence continues at coordinate 3,071 of CAZBUX010000028.1, forward strand.
ATCGACGCCTTCGGGAAGCTCCCGCCAGAGCGTGCCGTTGGTTTCGATCTGGACTTTGAAACCGTCGGCGAGGAGCGCTTCGCAGAGAGGAACGATATTTTGCCGCAGCGGCTCGCCGCCGGTGATGACCACCAGCGTGCAGACCCGCGCGCCGTCATGCCCAAGCGACAGCTTTCTGACCTCTGCCATCAAATCGGCCAGCGGCGTTTCGCGGTAATCCTCGAAATCGGTGTCGCAGAAGGTACAGGCAAGGTTGCAGCCGCCGAGGCGCACGAAAACCGCGGGCCAGCCCGTATATGGCCCCTCCCCCTGAAGGGTCGGGAATACGGATTTGACCTCAAGCGACTGCCCGTCATGGACGCGCGGCTTGCGAATGGGATTGTTTCCTTGCACCGAAGCTTCCTGTGAATTATGGTAACTGTCTTGTTAATAATCATATTTTTGGCAAAAAACCACATGAAAAAGAAGGCAAAACCCACCAGTTGGCAACTTGATACCAAGCTGGTGCATGGCGGCAGGCTTAAAACGCCGTATGGCGAAACCTCCGAAGGCCTGTTCCTCAATTCCGCCTATTCCTTTGATACTGCGGAAGAAGGGGAAGCGCGGTTCGACGGCAGCAAGCCCGGTTTCAAGTACGGGCGCTATTCGCACCCCAACCTCGCCATGCTGGAAGAGCGCTTAGCACTTATGGAAGGCGCGGAAGGCTGCGTGGTGACGGCTTCGGGCATGGCGGCGCTGTTTGCGGTGCTGATGTGCCAGCTTCGCGCGGGCGACCATGTGGCGGCGAGTGCCGTGCTTTTCTCCTCGTGCCATTACATTCTTACGCAGGTGCTGCCGCGTTTCAACATTACCTGCACGCTGGTCGAAGGCGGCGATCTGGCGGCATGGAAAAAAGCGCTGACAAAAAAAACGCGCTGCGTGTTCGTGGAAACCCCCGCCAACCCGACGCTGGAACTGGTGGATATCGCGGCGGTGGCCAAGCTCTGTAAAGCCGCGGGCGCACAGCTTATCATCGACAACGTGTTCTCAACGCCGCTGGTGCAGAAACCGCTGGAACTCGGCGCCGATATCGTCATGTATTCCACCACCAAGCATATCGACGGACAGGGCCGCACCATCGGCGGCGCTATTTTAGGAAAAAACAAATTCCTCGACGAAACGCTGCGCCCGTTTGCCCGCCACACCGGCCCGCATATGAGCCCGTTCAACGCGTGGGTGCTGCTCAAGAGCCTTGAGACATTGTCGCTTCGCGTCGAACGCCATTGCAGCAATACCGAAGCGCTGGCGAAAATACTAGACGGCCATCCGAAAGTGGCGAAGCTCTATTACCCCGGACTCAAAAGCCACCCGCAATACGCGCTGGCGAAAAAGCAAATGAACCACGGCGGGCCGATGCTCGCGTTTGAATTAAAGGGCGGAAAGAAAGCGGCGTTTTCTTTCATGAACGCACTGTCGGTGATCGATATCTCGAATAATCTCGGCAATGCGAAAAGCATCGTAACGCACCCGGCGTCTACCACTCATGCCAGCGTGGGCGCGGCGGAACGCAAGCGCCTGGGGATTTCCGACGCGCTGCTTCGGCTCTCGCCGGGAATTGAGGATATCCGGGATTTGAAGGCGGATATTGAGGCGGCGCTGAAGGCGGCTTAGCGCCTCACAAAATTCAAATAGGTCGGCATCCCCGCCAATCTTTTCTGCTCATAACGTGTGGTGATCCAGCCTGCGGGCGGGTGCGTCCAGTCTTTGGCTTCTTTTGCCGTCCATTTAAACGCCGGATGCGGCAGAAGGCGTTCCAGCATCCATGTCGCGTAATCGGCGTGGTCGGTGGCGAGGCGGAGTTCGGCGCCCGGTGGCATCAGGCGCGCCAGCGAATCCAGCAGTTCTTTCGATACAAGACGGCGCTTGTGGTGGCGGGATTTCGGCCATGGGTCGGGGTAGAGGATGAATACGCGCGCCAGCGACGCGTCCGGCAGGCGCTCCATCAATACGCGCGCGTCGTCGGTGTAGACGCGGATATTGGTGAGCTTGTGGTCGTCGATGTGCTTGAGCAGCCCGGCGATGCCGTTGACGTAGGGCTCGCAGCCTATGATGCCGACATCAGGATGCTGCTCCGCCTGATGCGCGAGGTGCTCGCCGCCGCCGAAGCCGATTTCGAGCCAGTGCTCCTTTTTACCCGGAAACAAGCCGTCGACATCAAGCACGCCTTCCTCAGGCAGCGCTATTTCCACCTGCGCGAGCACGGTGTCCATCAGCGATTGCTTGCCGGTGCGGAGCCTGCGTCCGCGACGCCGCCCGAAGGACGCAAGCAGCCGTTGCTGGGACATGCGCCGGCTTAGATCGCAGCTTTGATGCCGGACTGCTTCGGCTTGACGCTGAAGGAATCCTGAAGCGCTCCGACGAGATCGGTCTTTTCCCAGCTGAAGCCGCCAGTCGCATCCGGCTCGCGGCCAAAATGGCCGTAGGCGGCGGTGCGGGCGTAGATCGGACGGTTGAGCTGGAGGTATTCGCGGATGCCGCGGGGGCTTAAATCGACCAGCTCCTGCAGGCGCCGTTCGAGCTTCGCCTCATCGACAAGCGCGGTGCCGCCGGTGGTGACGTAGAACGAGATCGGCTTGGAAACGCCGATAGCATAGGAAAGCTGGATGGTGCAGCGGTCGGCAAGACCGGCAGCCACTACGTTCTTGGCGAGGTAGCGCGCCATGTAGGCCGCCGAGCGGTCAACCTTGGTCGGGTCCTTGCCGGAGAACGCGCCGCCGCCATGCGGGGCTGCGCCGCCGTAGGTGTCGACGATGATCTTGCGGCCGGTAAGCCCGCAATCGCCGTCTGGTCCGCCGATCACGAAGTTGCCGGTAGGGTTCACGTAAAACTCGGATTCATCGCACATCCAGCCTTTGGGCAGGGCGGCGATGACGTAGGGACGCACGAGCTCGCGCACCTGCTTCTGCGTCAGGCCTTCGGCGTGCTGGGTGGAAACGACGATGGAGGTCGCCTTCACGGGCTGGCCGTTTTCATAAAGGAGTGACACCTGACTCTTGGCATCGGGGCCGAGGCCCTTGGCTTCGTTGCTGTGGCGCGCGCGCGACAGGTTGAGCAGGATGCGGTTGGAAAGCTGAATGGGCGCGGGCATGAGCACTTGCGTCTCGTTGCAGGCAAAACCGAACATGATGCCCTGGTCGCCGGCGCCTTCGTCTTTGTTCTCCCCGGAATCGACGCCCATGGCGATGTCGGCGGACTGGCTGTGCAGATGCACGTAGACGTCGAGGTTGTCGGCGTGGAAGCCTTCCTGCAGGTACCCGATCTCGCGCACTTTTTCACGGGCGATGGTTTCGATCTGCGCCTTGGTCAGGTCGGCGCCGCGGGTTTCACCGGCGATGACGATGGTGTTGGTCGTCGCCAGCGTTTCGGCGGCGACGCGCGCATAGGGGTTTTCCGCCAGCATGGCGTCGACGACGGCGTCGGAGATCTGGTCGCAGACTTTGTCGGGATGGCCCTCGGCCACCGACTCGCTGGTGAAAATATACTGGCTTCTGCCGGAATGAAAACGATCGGACACGGTTCCCTCTTTTGTAAAAAAATTTCACGCTCTTCAGGGGGAACAAGATACCGGGCGCCGAAAGGCGCAACCGATAGCTTAGACCTTTTTTTTATAAAGGTGGTGGCAAGCCAACCAAATCCCCACCTGAGAAAGCGGCGGTGAAGTTATACGATTGGCAGGGGAAGTCAAGAAATCCCGGCGTCAGTCCATGATGGACTTATTTTCGGCTACGGCACGCACGAGATCGGCCAGGCGCTTGCGGATCGACGGCTCGGCGATGCGCTTGAAAGCCTTCATCATTTCCAGCGATTCGCGGTCGGAAACGCCGCGGTGCTGGAATTTCTCGGAAACGGTTTCGCCAAAGCCCACGACCTTATCGTCGCTGGAGGCCGCGCCAGAGAACGGGTCCATGCCTTCGAAGAAATACGCCACCGGCACATTCATAAAACGTGCAAATTCGTAGAGACGGCCAGAATTCATGGCGTTGGTGCCTTTTTCGTATTTCTGCACCTGCTGGAACGTGATCCCGACGGCTTTGGCGACAGCTTCCTGCGAAAGCCCCATCATGGTACGGCGCTGGCGGAGGCGCTTACCGACATGCGTGTCGATATCCTGTTTGGTAACGGCTTTCTGGGCGGATTGCTTAGGCATATGAGACTCTATTCAGTTCACTTACTAAGGTTTGGTTATTCGTGTGATAATCGCTAATTTCACACAACTTGCAAGCGAAATTTATTAACCTTCTCCATTTTATTCTGGGCCACTATTAATAAAATTGCCATTATTATTAATAGGGATAACAGGCTGTCGCCATAAGTGCCGTACACCGTCGGCACGGGCTCGGCCACCGGCAGTGGAACATCGAGCGTACCGCGCTCACCCAGGGCCAGCATGGCTTCGATGCGACCGAAACGGTCGGTGACGGCGGAAATACCGGTATTGGCCGCGCGCACCAGCGGGATCCCCTGCTCTGCCGCACGCATGCGCGCCATGTGGAAATGCTGGTAGGGGCCGGAACTGGTACCGAACCATGCATCGTTAGTAAGGTTGAGAAGTATTGCCGGGCGGGCGTCATCGGCCACCGCCAGATCAGGGAAGATCGCCTCGTAGCAGATGAGCGGACTCAGCCGCGGCAGGCCCGGCCATTCGAGCGTCGCCCTGCCCGTACCGCGCGAGAAATCTTTTATGCCCACCGGCGTCAGCCAATCGGCGGGAATCAGGTCGCGAAGCGGTAGGAATTCGCCGAACGGCACCAGCTTCGATTTGTCGTGCGAGCCCACGATGTCGCCCGCATGGCTGAATGCCATGACACTGTTCCATATCTGCCAGTCGCCGCCCGCGCGCATATCGCCCTCGCTGCGCAGCGCGCCGGTGATGAGGAATTTTCCCGGAGGAACGGCATCGCCAAGCATACGCGTGAGCGACGTGCCGGGTGCTACGACATACGGCACGGCGGTTTCCGGCCAGATGACATGGGTGATGTTCTGGATGCCCGCCTGACGCGTCAGGCTGATATGTTCCCTGAGCCCCTGCATTTGCAGTTGCGGATCCCATTTATGGTTCTGCTCGATACCGGCCTGCACCAGACGCAGCATCACGCCCCGCACATGGGCGGATGGCCCCGCCGTTTGCAGGCGCTGATGGCCCCAGAGCGTACCGGCAAAAAAAACGGCGTATATAATCATGATGGCGGAGAGGGATCTTTTCAGCGCCACGGCTTCATCGGCAAAGATGGCAGGAGCAACCGCAAGCGCCACCGCCAGCCATGTAAGCCCGTATATGCCGGCCAGCGAGGCGGGTTGCAGCATGGCGTCGGACACGGCGAACGCGTAGCCGGCGAGGTTCCACGGGAACCCTGAAAACCAGTGGCCGCGGAGGTACTCGACCGCGAGCCAGATGACCGGGAATACGAGTATGCGGATCAGCCCGCGCCGGGTAAGGCGCATTGCAAGCCAGCAGGCCAGCGCGTTATGCAGCGCAATGACGCCGGTGAGGCCGAACAGCGCGAACGGGATCAGCCAGCCGAATTTTTCGGCGTCGGTCATAAGCGCGATGCAAAACCAGTAGAGCCCGCTCATATGGTGGCCGAAGCCCCACCACCAGCCGTCGGCGAATACCCGCCTGCCCGTGGGGGCGCGGTCGATGAGCCAATATAATAAGGTAAAGGAAGGAATGAGCAGCGGCAGCGCGAATACCGGCGGAAGCGCCAGCGTCATAAGCAGGCCACAGGCAAAAGCGAGCAGATTGCGGCGCCACCCCGATAAACCGCCCACGCGGCGCGCCAGGGTGCGAAGGCCCGATAGCATGGATTATTTCGCCGTGAGGATGCGGACCCTGTGGATCTTGCGCGGGTCGGCAGCGACGATCTCGAAGCGCATGCCCGAAACGTGCGGGATGATTTCGCCTTTCACCGGCACGCGGCCAAGCTGGAAGAAAATCAGGCCGCCCAGCGTGTCGAACTCGTCTTCTTTTTCTTCAGTGACAAGGCCGAGGCCGAGTTCTTTTTCCAGCTTGTCGATGCGGATGCGGGCGCTGACCTCATACACTTTTTCCGAAAGGCGGGTGATCTTATCGTTGCTTTCCTCGTCGCTGTCATGCTCGTCCTGGATATCGCCGACGATTTCCTCGAAGAGGTCTTCCATGGTGACCAGCCCGTCGGTGCCGCCATGCTCGTCGACGACGATGGCCATGTGGTAACCGGATTTGCGCATTTTTACGAGCAGGTCGATGATGCGCATGGAAGGCGGGACGAAAAGCAGTTCGCGGGTCACGCCCTTAAGCTGGTAGGCCTGCGTGCCGCCGAGCATGGGCAGGAGGTCCTTGACGTGGACGAAGCCGAGCACGCGGTCGAGGGTTTCTTCATAAACCGGGATGCGGGTGTGGCGGAATTCGGTGATGTGCTTGCTCAGCGTAGCAAGGGTGATATCGTGCGGCACGGCGGCGATATCGGTGCGGGGCACCATGATCTCGCTGACCTTGATCTCGCTGAAGGCGAGGATATTACGCAGCATGAGTTTTTCTTCGGGCGCAAGCCGCTCTTCGGCCTGCTCCTCGTGCTCCTCGATAACTTCCTCGAGGGCTTCCTTAAGCGAAGCGTCGTGGCGGTGGCCAAAAATATAGCGGATTGCGCCAGCAAGCGACTGCCGCCAGCCGCTATCGGCAGATGCGTTTTCCTGACGGGAGGCAGGGGAAGAAACTGGTGTCTGACTGGCAAGATTCATAGTGGCTGCTAAGTGTAAGGCGATACCCGCGATTTTACAAGTATGGATTATCAACTTTCAGTTTTTTAAGGATTTTTATTTCCAATCTTTCCATCTCAACCGCATCTTTATCGCGGATATGATCGTAGCCGAGCAGATGCAGCGTGCCGTGCACCAGCAGGTGGATTGCGTGGTCGCGCGGGCGTTTGCCCTGTTCTTTCGCCTCGGCAAGCACCGTATCCAGCGCCATGACGATGTCGCCCAGATGCTCGCCTTCACCGGGAAAGGATAAAACGTTGGTAGGCTTGTCTTTGCCGCGGTAGTCGCGGTTTAGAGTGCGGACGAAAGCGTCGTCGGCGAGCACTACGGCGATTTCAAGCGTGCCGCGCGGCCTGCCGACGCCGCGATGCGTAAGCGCCGCCGCGCAGGTTTCACGCACGGTCTTGCAGTAGGGGCGCAGCACGGCTTTCCAACCGGGCGCGTGCAACTGCACGGTAATATCGAATAAAGCCAAGGATTACGTCCGCTTCTTGCTGTCCCACTCGTCGTAGGCGCGGATGATTTTCATGGCGAGCGGGTGGCGGACGACGTCGACGTCGGTGAAGCGCACGCAGGTGATGCCATCGATATGCTCGACCTTGCGCACGGCGTCGCCAAGGCCGGATTTCACGTCTTTGGGCAGATCGGTCTGCGAAAGGTCGCCGGTGATGACATGCGAGAATTCTCGCCCATGCGGGTTAAGAACATCTTCATCTGGGTGGGCGTGGTGTTCTGCGCTTCGTCGAGGATGACGAAGGAATTGGAGAAGGTGCGCCCACGCATGAAGGCAAGCGGGGCAACTTCGATTTCCCCGTTCTCCATATGGCGGTTTAAGCGCTCGGCGGGCATCATGTCGAACAGCGCGTCGTAGAGCGGGCGCAGGTACGGATCGATTTTTTCCTTAAGGTCGCCGGGCAGGAATCCGAGCTTTTCCCCCGCTTCCACCGCCGGACGCGAAAGCACGATCTTTTCCACGCGGTTGGAGATGAACGCCGCCACCGCCATCGCCACCGCGATATAGGTTTTGCCCGTGCCCGCCGGCCCGAGCGCGAACACCATATCGTGGTTTTGCAGCGCTTCGATGTATTTGCTCTGCACCTGCGAATAGGGCTTGATGGTTTTTTTCATCGTCTTAAGGACGAGCGAATCGGAGCCGAACAGGGTTTTGGCGTCTTCGTTGTCGCCGTGCGCGGCCATGCGGATGGCGGCGTCCACCTGCGCGGTGGTCAGTTCGCCGCTTTTTTCGATATCGGCGTAGAGATGCTCAAGCACGGCGCGGCTCGCCTCGACGCTCGCCTTATCACCCGAAAGCGCCAGCACATTGCCGCGCGAGGACGCCGAGATGTTGAACTTTTTTTCGATCTTGGACAAATGCGCGTCGTTGTCGCCGAAAAGCATCGGCAGCAGGCCGTTATCCTTGAAGATCATGCTGACGCTGGAATCGTTTCCATGGTTCAGCTTGCCGCCGTTTTTGTCTTTCACTAGCTTGCCTTTCGTAAAGGTTGCTCCAGAATTTCACCCGCAAGGCTATTGCCCAGCGCCAGCACGATTTTGACTTACGCGATTATGCCCTGCAAATGATGCGCACCGTGAACGTGGACGGATTGCAGCCACGGACTTTTTCCAAGGATTTGCCCTTCGCGGCGGCCTTCGCCGTTGAAGAGCACCGGCATGATTTTGCCGACGCTCGCGAGGTTGAAGTTTTTCTGGTGGTGGGCGATGAGGGCCTGAAGCCGCGCGAGGCGTTCTTCTTTTACATGCTCCTCCACCTGCCGGTCGTCGGTAGCCGCCGGGGTACCGGGGCGGGCGCTGTATTTGAAGGAATAGCACGAAGCGTATTGGACTTTTTCCACGAGCGACAGGGTTTCCTCGAAATGCGCATCGGTCTCGCCGGGAAAGCCGACGATGAAATCGGAGGAAAGCGCGATATCGGGGCGCACTTTGCGCAGGCGGTCGATGATGCCGTGGTAGAATTCCGCAGTGTGCTTACGGTTCATGCGCTTTAAAATTTCGTCGGAACCGGATTGCACGGGAAGGTGCAGGTACGGCATCAGTTTTTTCTCACTGCCGTGTATGGCGATCAGGTCGTCGCTCATATCGCGCGGATGCGAGGTGGTGTAGCGGATGCGCTCCAGCCCCCCGATCTCCGCCAGCGCTTCAACCAGCTGTGCCAGCGAC
>CAZBUX010000029.1:0-11772 GCA_964495185.1 uncultured Rickettsiales bacterium
GCTCGGCGGCGGCGTTATCGGCACGCTGATGGGCGCTGCCGTAGGCAGCGCGGCAGCCGTAGTCGTGATCACGATAGGCGGATTGCCGGCGCTGGGACTGGGCGGGCTGGCGGCGATGATCGGCGGATTTTCGGCGGCGGGGCTTGTGTACGGCGCACATGAATTCAGCGAGGTCGGAAAAGTGACCGGCGCGGTGGCCGCGGCCCACGAAAAAGCCGAGCAGCGCATGAAGGAATTCGAATCCGGAAAATTCGCCGAGATCAAGCAGGACATTAGCGAAATCAAGGCGATGATGACGCAAGGCAAGCCCGGGGCTGCAATGCCGGTAAAGCCCGCAAATACCGTATCCGCAAAGGTTCCCGCCGTAGGAGAGCCCCTGCTCGATTATCGTACCACCCATTGCGACGAGCATTGCCCACCTGAAAAAGGCAAGACCGTATTCTGGAAAGTGGCCGGGCTTGGGCTGCTTTTCGGCTCTGCCGCCGGGGCCGTGCTTGGGCTTGGCGCTCCGGGTATCGTCGAAGGCATCGTGCATTCGCTCGGGCTTGCCAGCGCGCCGCTTTCTGGCACCAGTATTTTTGCCGCTTCGGTAGCCACGCTCGGCGCATTCGGCGCCAGTTTCGGCATCAACCGCGACATGTTCCGACAGATTTTCGACAAGACCGATCTGTGGTTCAAGGGCGTTACCCGTAACGGCCGCCGCCATACCGCAGCATCTCCCCAGCCCGCGCAGGATTTACCACCCGAAAAGGCCCCGGAAACCTCTAAAGTCGCCACCGCCGTATTGTTCGAAGGCCCGCTGGATTACCCCCAGTCCCAGACCTTCCACCGCGACCGGGTGCTGGCCGCCGCCGAGAAATCCCTGCTCAGCTTCGACCATACCCGCGCCACGACCCACTGAGCGGCCTTTTTGCGGGCTGTCACAATACTGTCATATTTCAGGCCTAACCCCTATTTTCTGTCGCCAAATATTAATATTCCGCCCCATGGCCTTATGCTAAACTGAAGGTGTATAAACAGGCGTATTATGGTCGATACCACACAGATAACTCAGAAAAGCCGTACAGGCGCTACCACCGGCGTCACCGACGCAGTGCATGAAGTCATCGGCCGTCCGACGATTCAGGAGTTGCATACGCTGCAGCAACTCGCCTATGCCGACCCCGGCATCGGGCCGGTGCAGATTGTCAGCGCGCAGATAAAAAGCGGCGCGCATGAGGCAGGAAAAAAGCTCTGGCTGGGCATGACAGCAGTGGCCGCCACCGGATTCGGCAAAGGCGTGCTTATCGCGGCGGCAGCGATTGTCGTTATGGCCGCCATCGCTGGCGGCATTACCGCCTTAAGCGGCGTGCCGATGGTTCCGTCTCTTACCGGAATGCTCGTCCCCGCCAGCCTTGAAAAAGGGTTGGCCATGGGTATCGAAAGGGGGCTAAACGCCGTATTTTTCAATCCGCTGGCATGGGTCGGGCTTGGCATCGGCGGCGCGCTCGGCGCGGCATCCGACGTGCGCAAAAAGCAAAACGAGATCAACGCGGAAATCGCGCAGGCGCAGGCGCTGGAATACGAAGCGCGCCGCCAGATGCCCCAACCGGCAAAGGACATGCAACCGGCACTCGCGCCCGCAGCGCAGCAGCCGCAGGTGCTGCATGTGTCGTATAATCCCGCCGCAACCACGGTAACCCACATACAGCCGGAAGCGAGCTTCGCCGAGCGCGAGATGGCGCGCCGCACAGATACGCAGGCAACGCAGGCGGTAGCAAAGTAATGTTCGGATTCGGTGACAGCGCCCAGCCTCCTGAAGTCAAAAAACCGCTTGGTTTTTTCGGCAAGCTCGCAGCGGGCATCAAGGGTTTCATCAAGACCGCGGCGGATTACCTGCCGCGCGGACTGGTGTTCGACGCATTGTTCATCGGCGGGCTGGCGGTGGCGGCCACACAGTTCGGCTTCGATCCGCTCGGCTTCGTGCAGGAAGGCTCACTGAACTGGGCAAAGATGGCGACAAAAGCCGTGCTCAGCCTCTCGCTCGGCGCGGCCATATCGGGCAGCGTCGGCGCTTACCGCGAAATTAAGCATGCCTCGCAGACGCGCAATACCGAACTCATCGCGCAGGCACTGGAATTGCAGCGCTACCGCGAACACGACTACGCACGCGGCCGTGCCCAGAGCCATGACGACATCAGCCTTCCCAGCGGGCTTCCCCTGCCAGGCAGTCACGGCAGGGAAAGATAGGAATTTATGGGAAAAGCCACGGATAAACTAAAAGTGAAGCCTACAGGCAACAAGCAACCTTTGCTGGTCGTAGCCGATCCGGGGCTCGCCGATGCCTGCATCAGCGCGCTCAGGAATGAGAACTATGAATTTTATCAAGCGCATAATGTGCGCGAAGCACTGAAATTCCTTAATGAACGCGCGCAGGCTGGCGATAAAAGTACGATGCTGCTGGCGCAGGAAAACCTCACACTCGGCACTAAAGGAGGAGCCACACCGGAAGCGCTTGCCGATGTCCGCACCTTCGATATGGGCGCTGCGCTCATCAAATACGCCAAGGATGAAAAACTGATAAGCTTCCAGACCAAAGCCTGCCTGATGACGATGGACAACGAAAAATACGGTGAATTACCGCCGCCGGAAGACATCACGCGCGTCATCTATCTGGCTAACCCGAACATCAACCTCGTGCGCGAGCTGGACCCGGTGAAACGCCACCGCCCGCGCCCGGAAGGCAATGATACACAACCACAACGTTAAACCCACAGGAGCACTTATGGCACACGGCAAACCCACATTCATGGAATCGACGCTTGGCGGTATAAAAGGCACCGTCAAGGGCCTGATAGCCGGGGGCGCTATCGGCGCAGCTACCGGAGGGGTTGCGGGGGTGGTGCTTGGTATTTTCGCCCCGCCGCTGATGCCGCTTCTGGCGCTGGGAGGCGCACTCATCGGCGGCGCCACACTCGGCAGTATCGGCTCGCTGGCGGGCACGGTGACCGGCGTGGTGCAGACACGCGAAAGTAAACGCCCCGAAGCGCAGGACGTCGTCAACATCGCCAACATGGCCTTCGCGCAGGGCGTGGACGCCGGCCAGCAGATGGCGCAGGCCAGAGGCGGCTTCGTAGATCGCATTGCGGCGGAACGCGCAAGCCAGACACAGAAAACGCGTTAGTAACCCAGCTCTTTAGGGCCGAGGCAGCAAAGCCCGTATTTCTTTTGGGCGATCTCTAAAATGTCTTCAGGCAATTCGCCGCACCTTGTGATCACACCGGATGAACGGTTTTTCCTGAGATAGCGCAGCAACCGTTTTTTCTTAGGAAACTCCTTGAGCAGAAGATAGCTGAAGGGCTGGTAGGTTTTGCGCATCGCGACGTAGGTGGACAGGTCTACCAGCACGTGACGGGCGGAACTGTCGGAAGGAATGCCGCAGCTCGCCGCCACTTCCAGAATCTGGCGTTCGGTTTCCTCATAAAACACTGGCGAACGCATATTATGGATCACCCTGCCCCCACTTCTGGCCATATTGATCGCATCGACGATAGCCGGTGTATAGCTGATCAGGCAAAGCTGGCTTACGATCGATACCGCGCACAGGGCGCACATCAGCGTCGGCAACGAGGAACGGAACCACTGCCGCCGCTTAAGGCTTTTAGCCGTCAGCAATAAAAGCATGAGCACGCTGAACAGCAGAAATGCCACGTGGTAAAACTTGACGATAATATTAAGGCCCAGAGGCGATACCGTGGCCGCCAGAAGGCATAACGACAGCGCCAGCTCACGCTTCTCCGGGTGACGCAGGAAAACAACGTCACGTATTTGCAGCAGCAAGGCAAACAGGGCCAGCCCCAGCAACCCCGACGCCGTAAGATTAATCAGGATATTGCCTGCGGAGGAATGCCAGTCGGGGATAAGACGTACCATCCATATCCGCCATTCGTTGAAGCGCAGGTAGTCGAGATATTTAGGAAATTTCTCGAGATTGGCGGCGAAACGCCCGGCAAATTTCACGGGGTCAGCGAAAAAATCCGCGCCCGTCAGCACATTCATCGCCACATGCCCGCTTTCGCGCCGCGACTCGGGGCAGGTGATTTTCTCGTGCCAGTATGGCCATGACTGCGCCGCGATGCATAGCACGCCGGTTATTGCCAGAATGCGTAATATCTTTGATTTAAACGGTACGCAAGCGCAGGCGACAGCAACGAAGGGAACGAAAAAAAGGGTCTTGGGATGGGAAGAAAAAAACCATGATCCGACAAGCAGCAGGACGGCGACGACAGCGGTTTCCCATGCCTTACCGCTTCGCAAGCGATGGATGAACGGCAGCATCAGGAAAAACAGCACCGACAGCAGCATCGCCGTTTCCGGGCGATTCTGCAGGAGCATGAACGGCATCATGCCCAAACCTGCCAGCGCGGCTACGAGGCCGAAGGCGTGCAATCGCGGCGCATGCGGTATGAGTAGCCGTCTCACCGCCCATGCCGCAAACACAACCCACGCCCAGGCGATGGCCACGGCGATGACACGCATGATGATGTGATTCGACGCCACCGCATGTACCGCCCACGCGATCCAGCGTCCCGGAAGCAAAAGCAGCGGAGCCGACGTAGCGAAATAAGCGCATTTCGGCATTTCGCCGATAACCTTGCCGCCGTCGTAAAAAAAACGCGACGCGGTGAGCGGGTAGAGCATGTCGTCGTAATAGACGGGCGTGAACATGCCGACAGTAAACGACACGCCAAGCAACAGAATTACTGCGGCTGACAGAAACGACAGGCAGGCCGGATTAACCGAACATGTAAAAAAACGCCTGAATCCGCTGCTAAACCCGCGCCACATGCACTTCGATCACCGGTTTTTTATCCAGCTCGTTCTTGATGAGCTTGCGGATGGACTGGCGTACGGATTCGGCGATCTGGTCGTCGGTGGATTTCGGGCGGGCGTGTTCGACGACATGCGCGATCTCGGCGATCAGCTCCTCGATCAGGTCACCGTCCTCCTTGGGGTCGAGCGAGCCGGGAGCGCTGAGCATGGGCTTGTTTTCCAGCTCGTTGTTTTTATTGACCACGAGGCTTACGAAAATCACGCCGTCGTCGCGCAGTTTACGGCGCGAGCGGATGATCTGGCCGTCGGTGGGGATCATGGAAACGCCATCGATGGCAATGTAGCCGGAATGCACCTGGCCGATGACGCTGGCCTCGCCTTCGGCAAGCCATACAATCGCGCCGTTCTTCGCTTCGACGGTTTCCTTGACGCCCATGGAACGCGCGAGCTTGGCGTGTTCGTGGAGGTGGCGGGGTTCGCCGTGGGTGGGAACGGAAATGCGCGGGCGCACGAGTTCGTACATGCGCTTGAGCTCTTCGCGTGCGGGGTGACCGGACACGTGGATTTTATCGTGCTTGTCGGTGACGACTTCGACGCCTTTTTCGACGAGGCGGTTATAGATCCAGTTGATCCGCGTTTCGTTGCCGGGAATTTTGCGCGAGGAGAAAATCACCGTATCGCCGCGGGTGAGGCGGATGTTGGGATGGTCGCCACGCGCGATGCGGGTGAGTGCGGCGCGCGATTCACCCTGACAGCCGGTGCAGATGATGAGTGCGTCCTTGCGCGGGAGATTCATGATGTCGCTGTCCTTGATGAACTCGACTCCGTCGGGCAGGTAGCCCGCCTCGCGCGCCGCTTCGGTAACGCGCCACAGCGAACGCCCGGCGAGCGCAACCACCCTGCCCGTTTCCCTCGCGGCATGGATGAGCGTGATGACACGGGCGAGATTGGAGGCAAACGTGCTTACCACCACGCGCTGCTGGCAGGTGCCGATCAGCTCGACGAGGTTCTTGCGCACATCGGCTTCGGAGCCGGAGGTGCCTTCGACGAATACGTTGGTGGAATCGCCGACCATGGCGAGCACTTTTCCGTCGCCGTATTTTTCCAGCGTGGCGTAATCGGATACCGGGCCGACCAGCGGGTCGGGATCGAATTTCCAGTCGCCGGTGTGCACAACGACGCCAGCGCTGGTTTTAACCGCAATAGCCTGCATTTCGGGGATGGAATGGGTGAGGTCGACCATTTCGAGAGAGAACGGCCCGACGCTAAAACTGGCGCCGGGTTTGACGACGGTAATCTTCGGTTTCTTCCCCGGCCCCATTTCGGTGAGCTTGTGGTTGAGGAAGGCGGCGGTAAACGGCGTGGCGTAAATCGGGCATTCGAGGTCGCGCCAGAGATACGGCACGGCGCCGAGATGGTCTTCATGCGCGTGGGTAAGCACGAGGCCGAGCAGGTCTTTTTTATGTTCCATGATGAAGGAGATGTCGGGCACGACGATTTCAACGCCCGGCAGGTACTCGCCTGCAAACCCGATGCCGCAATCGATCATCAGCCACTTCCCCCCGATGGTGTAGAGGTTCAGGTTCATGCCGATTTCGTTGGAACCGCCCAGCGGCACGAAGAGGAGTTCATCGGAGAATTTGGAGAAGTCGAAAGTCATAAAAAGTGTTGCTCGTTTCTTATTGATTCATTTCAAAAATATCTTTGAGCCCGAAAATCGTGAGATCCGGGTCTACTTGCTCGATCACGGGACAGGCGCGGGCGTAGAGGGAGGCCAGACCGCCGGTGGCGATCACTTTCATGGGCTTCGCGTGCTCTTCCTTGATGCGGGCGGCGATCATCTCGACCAGCCCCGCGTAGCCGTAGTATATGCCCGACTGCATGGCGTCAATGGTGTTTGTGCCGATAATCCGCGGTGGGCGGGCGACCGCGATGTTCGGGAGCTTGGCAGCGGCGCGGTGGAGTGCGTCGAGCGACAGGTTGACGCCCGGCGCGATGACGCCGCCGATATACTCGCCTTTACCGTTGACCACGTCGAACGTGGTGCCGGTGCCGAAATCGACGACGATGAGCGCCTGCTGGAAGCGATTCCACGCCGCCTGCGCATTCACCAGCCGGTCGGCGCCCACTTCGCGCGGGTTGTCGATTTTCACAGGCATGCCGATTTTAAGGGCCGGATCGCCGACGACCATAAGCGTGGTGTTGAAATAGCGCCGGGCCAGCATGCGCAGGTCGAACAATGCCTGCGGCACGACAGAGGCGAGAATGGCACCGGTGATGCGTTCGGGCGTAATCCCTGCCCGCTCCATGACCTGCGTAAGCCAGACGCCGTATTCGTCGGCGGTGCGATTCGCCACGGTGGAGATGCGCCACTGGCCGACGATGGAAACGCCATCGAACACAGCAAAAACCACGTTAGTATTACCGGCGTCGATGGCGAGCAGCATTACGCCTTCACCGGCTCGGCGGGAAATACGTCGCCCGCGTGAACCTGCCGTTTTTTGCCGTTGTCGAGTTTAAGGATGAGCGAACCGTGCGCGTCGATACCCTCGGCGATTCCTTCGATTTCACCATCCGGCAGGCGTGCGCAGAGACGCTCGCCCATGCCCCATGCATGGCGTTGCCATTTGGTGCGGATGACGGCGAACCCCTTGGCGTCCCAGTGGTTATACGCTTCGATGAAATGGTGGATGAAGCGCGAAAGAATGATTTTGGCGGAGATCAGCTCGACGCCCGCGTCTTTCAGGCAGGTGGCGGGAAATTCGGTGCGGGGCGGAAAGCTGTCGATGTTGAGGCCGAGGCCGATGACCACCCAGTTTTCTTTTTTCTCGGGAACCTGGAACGATTCAAGCAGGATGCCGCCGAGCTTGCGGCCGTCGACTAGTATATCGTTAGGCCATTTGCACTGGAGGCGAACGTGGTTGGAAAGCAGCGGCAGCATCGACTCGATAGCGGCCACCGCCGTGACGAAGGAAAGCTGCGATAATTCTTCCAGGGGCTTTTCGGGCTTGAGCAGGAGGGAGACGAACAGATTGCCGTCGGAGGAAATCCAGCCCCTGCCCATGCGGCCCTTGCCCTCGGTCTGACGCTTGGCCCAGATGACCGCGCCGTGACCGCCGCCTGCGCGCGCGATGCGTTTAGCCTCCTCGTTAGTCGAATCGAGGCTGTCGAACGACAGGAGATGGTAGTCGTTGAGCAGGTTAGGCTTTTTCTGTTTTTTTACAGCCGTCATAATCAGTGCAATAGCGACTCCGCGGCAGCCTTGGCCTGCGCCACCAGCGGCGCAGGGCTCACGCAGAATAATAGCGTGACAGCGGCACAGATGACAACCCCTGCTTTGAGGGAAAACGGCAATACGCTGTCGAAGGGGCGCTCGGGCTCGTCAAAATACATAATCTTAATGATTTTTATGTAGTAATACCCGGCGACTACGCTGGTGACGACCCCGATTACGGCCAGCACGAACAGCCCGGCTTTCACGGCGGCCAGCACCACGTACATCTTGCCGAAGAACCCTGCCAGCGGCGGGATGCCCGCCATCGAGAACATGAAGATGGAGATCGTGATGGCAAGCAGCGGGCGCGTGCGCGACAGGCCCGAAAGCGAGCGAATGTCTTCCACGGGGTGTCCGTCGCGGCGCATCATCATGACGCAACCGAAAGCGCCCGCGCTCATGAAGATGTAGACGGCGACGTAGATCAGCATCGCCTGCACGCCCGACTGGTTGCCCGCGGCAAGCCCCATGAGCATGAAACCGACATGGCCGATCGAGCTATAGGCAAGCAGGCGCTTAATATTGGTTTGCATGATGGCACCGAGCGCGCCGACCAGCATGGAAGCCACCGACACAAACATGATCACCTGACGCCACTGGTCGATCAGTTCGCCGAAGGGCGACAGCAGCAGGCGCGAGAAGAGCATGAGCGCGGCGATCTTCGGCGCGGTGGCGAAGAACGCGGTGACGGGGGTGGGCGCGCCTTCATAGACGTCCGGCGTCCACATATGAAACGGTACGGCGGAAAGCTTGAAGCAGAAACCGACCATCATCAGCACGAGGCCGACGACGAGGCCCTTGCTCAGCGCGTCGGGATGCGCGAACAGGCGGGAGAGCGGCTCGAAACCGATAGTGCCGGCGAAACCGTAAACGAGCGACATGCCGAACAGCATCATCCCCGAAGCCAGCGCGCCGAGGACAAAATATTTAAGGCCGGCCTCGCTCGATTTGGCGTTGTCGCGGTTGAAGGATGCAAGCACGTAGAGCGCAAGACTCGACATCTCTAGCGCCATGTAGAGCGCGAGCAGATCGTTGGCAGAAACCATCAGCATCATGCCAAGTATGGAAAGCAGCACCAGCACGACGAACTCGAACGGCCTGCCGCCGTCTTTGGTTAGCCATTCGGCGGAGAGGAATAACACGACGCCGCCGGCAAGCAATATCAGGCATTTAGCCATGAGCGCGAAACGGTCGACGATGAACATGCCGTTCATCGCCACGATAGTGCCGTTGAACGTATCGCAGGCGAGGACGGCGGTGAAGCCGAGCACGAGAAGCCCGAGGCCGACGAGGAAAGGCTTCGCCTGCTTCATACGGTACGCCCCGTAAATGAGCAGGATCATGGAAGCAATAGCGAGGTATAGCTCAGGCGCCACCGCGACCATGCTGAGATAACCGATATCGCCTAGCATGTTACTTTGCATGTTCGGCTCCGGGCATGACGGTGGATTGTTTGACCAGCAGCGCGACGGAAGGCTCCATCGCCGCGAAATAAGGCTTGGGGTAGACGCCGATCCACATGACGAGCAGCACGAGCGGAATGAAAATCGTCATCTCGCGGGCGCTGACATCGGGCATTTTTGCAACTTCGGGATTGGTGATCTCGCCGAATACGACGCGGCGGTAGAGCCAGAGCATGTAGGTGGCGCCGAGTACGACGCCGGTGGCGGTGAGCGCGGCAAGCAGGGTGCTGGCTTTCCACGCGCCCAGCAGGATGAGGAATTCGCCGACGAAACCCGAGGTGGACGGCAGCCCGACCGAGGCCATGGTGAAGATCATGAACAGCAATGCGTATTTCGGCATGACGCTCGCCGCGCCGCCATACTGCGAGATTTCGCGGGTGTGCAGGCGGTCGTAGACGACGCCGACGCAAAGGAAGAGCGCGCCGGAAACAAGGCCGTGGCTGATCATCTGGATAATGGCGCCTTCGATGCCCTGCGTGTTGAAAGTGAATATGCCGATGGTAACGAACCCCATATGCGCCACCGACGAATAGGCGATGAGCTTTTTCATGTCCTGCTGCGCGAGCGCGACCAGCGAGGTGTAGACGACGGCGACGATGGAAAGCCCGAAAATGAGCCATGCGTAATGATGCGAGGCGGCGGGCAGCATGGGTAGCGAGAAACGCAGGAAGCCATACGCGCCCATTTTGAGCAGGATGCCGGCGAGGATCACCGAACCGGCGGTGGGCGCCTGCACGTGCGCATCAGGCAGCCAGGTATGCACCGGCCACATCGGCACTTTCACCGCGAACGAGGCGAGCATGGCGAGGAACAGCCAGTTCTGCACGCCAAGCGGAAGCGTGGGCGCGGATTTGATGAGGTCGGGGATGGAGGTGGTGCCGAACGCCATATATAGATAGACGATGGCGATGAGGAACAGCACCGACCCCGCAAGCGTGTAGAGGAAGAACTTATAGGCGGCATAGACGCGGTTCGTCCCGCCCCATATGCCGATGATGAGGTACATCGGGATGAGCATACCTTCGAAGAAGATGTAGAACATGATGGTGTCGAGCGCGCAGAACACGCCGATGACGAAGGCTTCAAGCAGAAGGAAGTTGACCATGAAGCCGCGCACGCGCCTTTCCACCGATTCCCAACTGCACAGGATGCAGATGGGCATAAGGAAGGTGGTGAGCAGCACCATGAACAGCGAAATGCCATCGATGCCGAGATAATACTGGATGCCCATGCCGGTGAACCAGTCGTGTTTCTCGACGAACTGGAAATCGGCGCTGGTGGCGTCGAAACCGAGCCACAGCCAGAGCGAGGCGGCAAAGGTGATGAGCGTGGTGAACAGTGCGATATAACGCGCTTCGCTGCCCGCGCGTTCGTCATCACCGCGCGTGAAGAGCAGGATAAGCAGGGCGCCGAGCAGCGGCAGTGCGATGAGCGTGGTCAGCATCTATACCCCCAATACCACCCAGGTGACGATCCCCAGGAAGCCAAGAAGCATGGCGAACGCATAATGATAGACATAGCCCGTCTGCAACCGGCTGGTGCGGATGGCGGCGAAATAAGTGGCGAGCGCCGTACCGTTGGGCCCGAGCCCGTCGATGATGGCTTCGTCCCATACGCGCCAAAGATAACGGGAAAGCCGCAAGGCGGGGCGTACGAAGATGCGGTCATAAAGCTCGTCGAAATACCATTTATTGAGAAGGAACCGGTAGAGGAACGGCACCGATGCGGCGATGCGACCGGGCAAGGCGGGATTCGAAATATAAGCATACCATGCGAGCCCGATACCCGAAAGCGCCACAAGCAGCGGCAGCACGCCGACCCAGCCCGGAGCATGGTGCGCTTTTTCCAGCGCTTCGTGCGAACCGATGGAAGCCTGCCAGAACTGGCCTTCCGCCGATACGAGGCCGAGGCCGTGATAGCCGATCATGCCGGAGAATACCGCGCCGAGCATGAGCAGGATGAGCGGACGCAGCATGATGGGCGGCGATTCGTGCACGTGCGACATGACTTCTTTCGATGCGCGCGGCTTGCCGTGGAAGGTCATGAATATCAGGCGCCATGAATAAAACGCCGTCATGAACGCCGCCGCGATGCCCAGCCAGAACGCATAGCGCCCTATTCCGCCCGCGGCATAGGCAGCTTCGAGAATCATATCCTTGGAATAGTACCCGGCGAAAAGCGGGATGCCCGCCAGCGCCAGCGAACCGACCCACATATAACCGT
>CAZBUX010000030.1:0-8399 GCA_964495185.1 uncultured Rickettsiales bacterium
GTCGCGGCCCTGGTCGTCGGTGCCGAGCCAGTTTTCACCTGAGGGCGGGGCGGGGGCGGGGCGGCCGAGGTCGTAATTGATGGTGGAATAGCCGTAGCGTATCGGCGGCCAGACCATCCAGCCGTTTGCATTGATGCGCTCGACGATAAACGGATCGCGGTACACGGCTTCGCTGTCGAAATCCCCGCCGAAGGTTTTTTCGCTATAGGTGGAAAATACTGGGAAATAGTATTCCCCGTTATATTTCATCAGGATAGGTTTGTCGTTGGCGATCAGTTCGGCGCACATGCTGAGCAGAAACAGCGCGAGGAATATCCACAAACTCACGAACCCGCGTGTATTGGCCCGGAAAATCTGGAGCCGGCGGCGGGTCAGCGGCGACATGCTCATACATCCCTCCGCTCAAAATCGATCCTTGGATCGACGAGCATATAGACGATATCCCCGATCAGGTTAAACACCAGCCCGAGCAGGGTGAAGATGAACAGCGTGCCGAACACCACCGGGTAATCGCGGCCCACCACCGCTTCGTAGCCGAGCAGCCCCATGCCGTTGAGCGAAAAAATGATCTCGATGAGCAGCGAGCTGGTGAATAAAATCCCAAGCAGCGCGGCGGGGAATCCGGCGATGATGATGAGCATGGCGTTGCGGAACACGTGGCCGTACAGCACCTGCGTTTCGGTGAGCCCCTTGGAGCGGGCGGTGAGGACGTATTGCTTGTGGATTTCGTCGAGGAAATAATTTTTGGTGAGCATGGTTTTCGCGGCGAAACCGCTGATGACCATGGCGGCAACCGGCAATGCGATATGCCAGAAATAATCGCCGATTTTCGCAAACCAGCTGAGTTCCTCCCAGTTATTCGAGGTCAACCCCTTGAGCGGGAACCATTGCAGGTAATTGCCGCCCGCGAACACGACGATCAGCATGATGGCGAATAAAAAACTCGGGATGGCGTAGCCGATGATGATTACCCAGCTGGTGGCGATATCGAACCTGCTGCCGTCGCGCACGGCCTTACGTATGCCAAGCGGAATGGAGATGAGGTAAATCAACAGCGTCGTCCACAGCCCGAGCGAAACGGTCACCGGCAGCGTGTCCTTGATGAGGTCGATGACGCTGCGGTTTTTGAAAAAACTCTCCCCGAAATCGAAGGTCAGGTAGCTTTTCATCATGAGGAGGAAACGCTCCAGCGGCGGCTTGTCGAAGCCGTACATTTTCTCGATGCGCGCCACGATTTCCGGGTCGAGCCCGCGCGCGCCGCGGTAGAGCGATTGCAGGTTGCCAGCCTGTACGTCGGGCTTGGCCGCGAAATCGGTGCCGGTGCCGCTGATGCGCGAGGTGGCGTCGGATGAGGTGATATCGGTAAGCCGCGCCACCATGCTCTCCACCGGCCCGCCGGGGGCCGCCTGTATGATCAGGAAATTAAGCACCATGATCCCGAACAGGGTGGGGATCATAAGCAATATGCGGCGGATGATGTAGGCGGTCATGAAGGGCGGGTGATAGGGTTATAGGGTGAGATGGTTATAAGGGAAAATTCCCTTTTTTGAAACCCCTATAACCTTATCACCCTACAACCCTGTCACTCTACTTCTTCACCCACCACGTCTGCAGCGCCAGATTATACTTCGCCTGTACCTGCGGCTGGCCGAACTTGTCCCAGTAGGCCATGCGGAAGGCGTTGGAGTGCCAGTTGGGGATGACGTATTGTTCCCACAGCAGCACGCGGTCGAGCGCGCGTCCGGCGGCGATGAGGTCCTGCTCGCTCTGCGCAGCAAGCAGCGCGGCGAGCATGGCGTCCACCGCTTTATTCTTCACGCCGCCTAAGTTATTGCTGCCTTTGACATCGGCCTGCGAGGAGTGCCACAGGGCTGGTTGTTCGTTGCCGGGGAAGAAAGTGCCGCGGTTGATCCAGATCGAGACGATGTCGAAATCGCCCTCGTCGGTGCGCTTCTGGTATTGCGAATCGTCGACGTTGCGGATGGACGAGGCGATGCCGAGCCGCTCAAGGTTCTTGCGCATGGGGCCGATGACGCGTTCCATGGTCGGCTGCCGGAGCAGGAATTCGATGGTGAGCTGCTTGCCCTGCGGGTCGACGCGCTTGCCGTCTTTCACCACCCAGCCCGCCTCGTCGAGCAGTTTCTGTGCCTTGAGCAGGTTCTCGCGGTTATTGCCAGAGCCGTCGGAAACGGGCGTTTTATAGGGCTGCGTGAACAACTCCGGCGGCAGCTCCTTTTCAAACGGCTTGAGCAGTTCCAGCTCCTTGCCTTCGGGAATGCCTCTGGACTGGAAATCGGTGTTTTCAAAGAAGCTTTCGTTGCGCACATAGGCGCCGTAGAAAATCGTTTTATTGAGCCACGCGTAATCGAGCGTGAGGTCGATGGCCTGCCGCACGCGGCGGTCGCTTAAGTAAGGCTTGCGCGTATTGAAAATGAACCCCTGCATGCCCTGCGGGATGGAGTGCTGGATCTCGCGCTTGATGATGCGGCCGTCTTTCACGGCGGGCGCGTCATAGGCGGTGGCCCAGTTGCGGGCGATGTATTCCTGGCGGATGTCGTATTCCCCGGCTTTGAGGGCTTCGAGCGTCACGTTTTCGTCGCGGTACATGTCGTAGCGCACGTCGAAATTATACATGCCGCGATTGACCGGCAGGTCCTTGCCCCAGTAATCCGGGTCGCGCGCGTAGGTGATGGATTTTCCCGGCTCGACGGCGGCGATTTTATACGGCCCGCTGCCCATCGGCGCTTCGAGCGTGCTTTTCTCGAAATCATGCTTGGTATAATAGGCTTTCGAGATGATCGGCATGGAGGCGGCGATCATGGGGATTTCGCGGTTCTTGGCGTCTTTGAACGTGAACTTCACGGTGCGTTCGCCGGTTTTCTCGCATTTCGCGATGGGTTCGAACATGATGCCGTAGGTCGGGTCGCCCTTGGTTTTGATGGTCTCGAAAGAGAACACGACGTCGTCGGGGGTGATCGGCGTGCCGTCGCGCCAGCGCGCTTCCTTGCGGAGTGCGAATTCGACGGAGCTGCGGTCGTCGGCGAGCGTGACGCTTTCGGCCACGAGCCCGTACAGCGATTGCGGTTCGTCCAGCGACGACACCATCAGCGTGTCGAACAGGCTCGGCAGGAACGGCGCTTTCACGCCTTTGAGGATATAGGGATTCAGCGAATCGAAGGTGCCGGTTTCCGCCATGCGCGCCAGCCCGCCCTTGGGCGCGTCGGGGTTCACGTATTCGAAATGCTTGAAATCGGCTTTATATTTGCACTCGCCGTAAAGTGCGATGCAGTGCGAGGGGGCGGCGGCGAATGCGGCGTGCTGTGCGCCGAACGTGGCGATAAATGCCACGCTTAGCGCTCTGTATTCAGCGCGCATCAGGCGCTACCCCACGGCCCCTTGCCGCCAGCGGGCGGGGTGGACGGCGTGCCGCCACCCTTATGCTTGATCGTCTCGAATACGGAAAGCGCCTGTGCGACCATGCTTCCGGCGTCACCGGCGTTGGCGGGCAGGAGGAGGGTGGTGGATTCCTGCGCCAGCTTGGCGAATGCGCTGACATATTGTTCGGCGATCTTGAGCGCGACGGCTTCTTCGCCGCCGGCCTTCTGGATGGCGGCCGCGACCATCTCGATGCCTTTGGCGCTCGCTTCGGCCACTGCGATGATGGCTTCGGCCTCACCCTTGGCGCGGTTGACCTGGTCGGTGAGCGCGCCTTCGGAGGCGAGGACGATTTCCTGCTTTTTACCTTCTGCGACGTTGATCTGCGACTGGCGCTTGCCTTCGGATTCAAGGATGGTGGCGCGCTTCTGGCGGTCGGCGGCCATTTGCAGCTCCATCGCCTTGAGCACCGAGGTCGGGGGCGTGATGTTTTTAATTTCATAGCGCATGCACTGGATGCCCCAGGTTTGCGCCGCCTGGTTGATGGCGGTGACGATGTTGGCATTCAGGGTTTCGCGTTCCTCGAAGGTTTTATCGAGGGTTAGCTTGCCGATTTCAGAGCGCATGGTGGTCTGTGCCAGCAACTGCACGGCGTAGATGGGGTCGGATACGCCGTAAGATGCTGCCACGGGGTCGACGATGCGCACATAAAGCACGCCGTCGAGCGCCAGCGTCACGTTATCGCGGGTGATGCCCGCCTGCTCCGGCACGTCCACGGCCATTTCTTTCAGCGAATGCTTGTAGGCGACGCTCTGGTAGAAAGGAATGAGTATGTTGAGGCCGGGTTCCAGCTTGCTGTCGAACTTGCCGAGCGATTCCACGATCCACGCCTGTTGCTGCGGCACGGTCTTGACGCCCATGATGACGCAGATAATGAGGATAGCCCCCAGTGTCAGGAAGATTTCCATGTATGTTACTCCTTGGGTTTAACGATGAGCGTGGTGCCGGAAACGCCGGTAATGATGACTGCTTTTCCGCCTTCGACATGGTCGGTGTGGGCGTGCTTATCCAGCTCTGCTTTCATGATGGTGCCCGACCACGTGGCTTCGCCGGTCTTGCCTTTGGCAATTCCAGCGCTTCCGGCATAGGCAGTATCGCCGATCATATTGCTGTAGTTATGCGTGTTTTTGCGCAGGCGGAATTTCTGCATGGGTTTCCAAAGCACTGCCGCCCACACGGCGGTGGCGACGAAGAAAAGGGTAAACTGCGCGATGGTGGCCTCTGGCGCTATGATGCCGAGGTTGAGAAGCGTGCCGACGACAATCGCCCCCAGCCCTGAAAACAGCATCCCGATGCCGGTAACTCCTAGCGCCTCGGCGGCAAGAAACGCGATACCCGCGATCAGCCAGATGTAAGTGATGGATAGTTCCATGCAGTCCCCCTTTGAGTTAAGGCTTCAGGCATCAGGGAAGAAAACGCTTTTCTCCCTGATGCCCAACCTCTCATTTCAGGGTGCTAAGATACGCGATCAGGTTCGCCCTGTCTTGCGGATTTTTGATGCCTGCGAAGGCCATCTTGTTGCCGGGGATGTATTTCTTCGGGTTGGCGAGGAAGTCGGAGAGCGTCTGCGCGTCCCATTTCTTGTCTTTCATAGCAAGCAGCGCCGGGGAGTAGGCATAGCCGTCCTTATGCGCGAAATGGCTGCCGACCAGTCCCCATTGGTTGGGGCCTACGCCGTCCTTGCCGCCGTTGTCGAACGTATGGCACGAGGTGCATTTCTTGATCTGCGCTTCGCCCGCCTTCACGTCGGCCTTGGCCAGAAGCGGCGCGATATCGACCGGCTTTTCTTCTTCCTTGGCCGCGCCCGCATGGTCGCTGCCGGCGGTTTCGGCGCCTGCGATGGTGTAGCCGCGCTTGGCTTCATGTCCGCCGTGTTCGCCCACGCTTCCGGTGTAAAGCGCCTCGGCGGTGATACCGGCCACCATGGCGATGATACCCGCCAGCAATACGGCGGCGGCGATTTTATTGATTTCGAGTCCAGAGTCCGACATAGCAATCCCGAAGTTGATGATCCTGTTCAGATGTTGGCAGTTCTTATAATATGCTGGCCTTGGTTGTTCAATAGATTATAACCGCAATCGTCAAAACGGATTTATTTTCATGCATCCTGTCGTTCTCATACCGGCGCGTATGGCGTCCACGAGGCTCCCCGACAAGCCGCTGGCCCTCATTAAAGGCGAGCCGATGATCGTGCATGTCTGGCGGCGCGCGGTGGCGGCGAAGCTCGGCGACGTGGCGGTGGCGTGCGACGGCGAGCGCATCGCGGACGCCATCGTTGCTGCGGGCGGCGTGGCGGTTATTACCGACCCCGATTTGCCCTCCGGTTCCGACCGCATCTGGCAGGCATTGCAGAAGCTCGATCCCGAAGGCCGTTATGATACGGTGGTGAATTTACAGGGCGACATGCCCACCCTCGATCCGGCATTGGTCGGCAAGGTCGCCTCCCTGCTTGCGCAAAAAGACGTCGATATCGGCACGCTGGCGGCAAAAATCACCGACCCGCACGAGGTCACCGACCCGGCGGTGGTGAAGGCCGTATTCAGCCATGAGACCGGAAAAGCATTGTATTTCAGCCGTGAGGCTATACCTTACGGCGCTGGCGACCATTATCACCATATCGGCATCTACGCTTACCGGCGCGAGGCATTGCAACGATTTGTAAACCTTCCGCCCTCTATACTTGAATTACGGGAAAAACTGGAACAATTACGGGCGATGGAAGCCGGGTTCCATATCCGCGTGGCGGTGGCCGACACCGTGCCGCTCGGGGTGGACACAGAGGAAACGCTCGAAAAAGCAAGGAAAGCATATGAATCTTAAAAGACTTCTCGGCAGCGCAATGTACGACGTCGCCGGTATCGGCAACGCCATCGTCGACGTCCTCAGTTTCTGCGACGAGGCGTTCCTCGCCAAGCACAAACTCAACAAAAATACCATGACGCTGGTGGATGAAATGCGCGCCGAAGCGCTCTACCGCCATGTCGGTTCCTCCATGGAATGTTCCGGCGGCTCGGTCGCCAATTCGCTGGCGGGCCTCGCCTCGCTGGGTGCTAAAACCGCGTTCATCGGCAAAGTCTCCGAGGACCAGCTCGGTTCGATTTTCGTCCATGACCTGCATGCGGTCGGCGTCCATTTCTCTACCGCCGCCGCCAATACCGGCCCGGCTACCGCCAGTTGCCTCGTATTCGTCACCTCCGACGCGCAGCGCACCATGGCCACCTATATCGGCGCGTGTGCGCTCGTATCCGAACAGGATATCGACGAGGACATCATCGGGCAGGCCGCCATCACCTATATCGAAGGCTATCTCTGGGACACGGAAAACGCCAAGGCTGCTATCCGCAAGGCGATTTTCCTTGCGCGCAAGCACCAGCGCAAAATCGCATTCACGCTTTCGGACACGTTCTGCGTCGACCGCCACCGCGACGAATTCATGCAGATGATCAAGAAAGACATCGATATTCTTTTCTGCAACGAAGCTGAAATCAAATCGCTGCTTCAAACAGACGACGTCGAGGAAGCCATGGCCACCATCCGCGGCGCCTGCGAAATCATCGTCGTCACCCGCAGCGAAAAAGGCAGCGTCGTGCTGACCAAAGACGCCGTCGAGATCGCGCCTGCCGCCCCGGTAGCGCGCGTGGTAGACACCACGGGCGCGGGCGATTTATACGCCAGCGGCTTTCTGTTCGGCCTGTCGCGCGGCTGGGATTTACAGGCCTGCGCCATGCTCGGCAACCGTTGCGCCGCCGAAATCATCACCCAGATCGGCGCGCGTAGCCTGAAACCGCTGAAAGAGCTGGTGGCGTAAGTCTTTCGCCTGTCATTCCCGCGAAAGCGGGAATCCATTGAAGCGCCGTGGGCGCTATGGTTTTGAATGATTCATCAGGTTAGGCCCGGGGATGACAATCTTCACCCCTTCCGGGCCTATCCCACCCATCCTATAATCACCTGTCATCCTGGGCGCAGCGAAGGATCTTCGCCGCACGAAGATAGATCCTTCGCTGCGCCCAGGATGACAATTGCAATAATAACAACGCCTTGCCGCTAAAAATGCAATGTAATGCAAAGAAATGTCAAGAAAACCGCCGCCGGAGGGCAGCGCAAAGCAGCTAACGAGTTGATATCGCTTGATTGCCGTAAAAAAGAAACGGTTCCATCCGTCACATTACGCTCCCAAAACGGTTTTAAACCGTCGAGAACCGGGTGCCTAACGGTCTTAAGCGGAACCTAGGCCGACTGCGCGCGCAGATGCGCGGCGAGTTTCGGCGACACGGTCGGCTGGGAAAACCGGGCACGGGCCTTGGCGAGCGCGCGGTCGTAATTGCTGCCGTTGTTTTCGCGCTTCTGCACCGAGTGCGATTCCTCGCCGCGGCGCTTGCGGGCCTCCAGCGTGACGCCGATGGCGCGCATCATGGCGGAAAACGCGGTGGCGCGCCTGCGTTCGTCGCCGGTTTCGGCGATGGGCTGGCTTAAGCGTTCGAGCAGTTCGTCGATGATGAGCTTGGCGCGGGCGGCGGAGACGCCGCGTTCGCTGTCGCCCTCATAGCGCATCGCCTGTTCGGCGAAGCCGCGCCAGCGGCGCAGGAACGCGAGGAATTCGCTCGCGGGGTTATACTCCGCGTACGCGCTCGCGTCGCGCAGTCCGTACGACGCCTTGGTTATGTGGGCGCGGTCGAGCGAAAGCAGTTCGAGCAGGTTCTGCACGTGCTGCGAGGCGGGGAAAATATCGAAAGTCACGCGCTGCGTGCCGCAGCCGGACGAGTAATGCGAGATGCCCGCTTCGTCGAGCGTCACGATAAGATTGGTGAGGTGCGCTGCGAATTCAGCCCGGAACCCGGCGATGATCCCGGCGAGCTCCTCGCCCGCGGGCAATTCCGGCTCGCTGCCGCTGCGCATCACCAAGTCCTTGCCTTTGTTCAGGTGATTGATCATCTTGTCTTTCAGTTCTTTCATTGTCGCATGCA